>JAQBVJ010000015.1 GCA_027623235.1 Planctomycetota bacterium | reverse complement strand
CTGGTTGAGGAGTCTTTTCAATCACAGCGTCTCTGAGAATGCCGATTTAATTTCGCCGCCGTCCCTAAGCGAGGCAAACGACACGGAGTGTCGTGCTACAGTAAAACCTGCAGCCTCGAAACGTCAGTTATGAAAACGCGTGTTGAAAACGCGTGTTTTGGTGCCGTGCCGTCATGAGTCTGTGGTTGCCTTGCTGATGTCGCCGGGTCTGGTGATCCCAACCGTCAAACCCGATTGACATCGCTGGTTTTTACAAGGGCGGGTCGGGCGGTAGACTTGGTAGTGCGGGCAGTTGACCGGGTGCGGGCGTTAAACAGGGAGAATTCAATGGCCAACGGGCCAGTCGAAATTGATGCGATCACGCGGATCACAGAGCTGACCGGACGGGTCGTCGAAGATGCCGAGACGGTTCAGCTGATCGACCTTTCCGAGGCGCCATTTGGAGACGGGCAACTCGACCTGCTGATGAAGTTTCCCAGTTTGCGCAGCCTGATCGTTTCGGACACCGAGATTACCGATGCGGGACTTGAGATCATCGGCCAGCTTAAGACGCTGGAGACGCTCGACCTGTCGACGACTCAGGTGACCGACGAAGGGCTTCGTCATCTGGCGAACCTGCCGAATCTCGACATGCTGATTCTCGGCGGGTGCCGGATCGACGGCAGCGGTGTTCGGTATCTGAAAAACAATTTGAAGTTGCGGATGCTCATCCTGTCGGACACCGACCTTACGGACGCCGGTCTGGCGGAAGTGGCCGAGCTGACGCAGCTTCACAATTTGAACATCGACTACACGGACATTACTGACGCCGGGCTGCCGCATCTGACGCAGCTCGAAGCTCTGGAGTTGCTTGGTCTTGTGTTCTGCAAAGGCGTCACGGATGCGGGCATCCTTCACCTGAAGCATTTGCAGCACCTGCAGGTTCTGGATTTGTGTACGACGATGGTGACGCCCGCTGGCGTCAAAGAACTTCAGGCGTACATTCCGGAATGCTTCATCGCATACTCTCCCGACCCGCTCCTGGAAGCATTAGAGACGCATCAGGGCGACATCGTTGCGGCACTGAAAACAGTCGGACAGGTTGTCACGGATGACAGTGGTCAGGTGACTCGGCTGAGGGTCGATCAGGCTCAACTGACTCGCGCGGGGCTGGAGTACATCAAACGTCTGACGCGGCTTGAGGACCTCGGCCTGTATCATCACCACCAGTTGCCGGACGCGGGTCTGAAACATCTGCGGAACCTGAAGTACCTCAAACGGCTCGGGTTGCTCGGCACGAATGTGACTGATGAGTCGCTGAAGCATCTGGCCGAGCTGTCATCGCTCACCGTGCTCAATCTGGCTTACACGCCGGTGACCGATGCCGGGCTGGCTCATCTTCACGGACTCTTCAAGCTTGAGGAGTTGTTCCTGGGCGACACTCTGGTGACCGATGGCGGACTGACTCAGTTGTCGCACATGACACAATTGAAGGGACTTGGACTGAGTGGAACGCGGATACAGGGGCACGGCCTGAAACATCTGCACAAGTTCAAGTCGCTCGAACGGATCGGTTTAAGCGGCACGCTGCTCAGCGATGCGAGCATTCATCATGTCGCCGGGTTGAAGAGTCTTGTCGGCCTCAGCCTGAGAGGCGTTGCTCTCACTGACAAGGGAGTGGCCGGCCTGGCGGCACTTGAGAACCTGGAAGTGCTCTGGCTCGATCGCACGAAAGTCACCGAACAGGGGTTACAGTGGATTGCTGGTCTGGAAGGATTGCGAGAACTTGGCTTGAGGAACTGTCCGATTGGTGACGGATTTGTGGCTTTGGCAGCTTCGCTCGGGCAACTCGCTGTTCTCAAAATATTTGGAACATCACTTTCAGAGACTGCGATTTCCACGCTGCGAACACTACTGCCGGATTGCGAAATCATCCGATAGAGTGTTAGTCTGTTGGTTCTGTGATCGTTTGTGCTTTGCGAGGTGGCAGACACGGCGATTCATGCGAATTCAGATTGCTGAAGTTTCCCAGGCTGTTCAGCGGGCCGCTGCGGAGGGGTAGCCAGCCGGACCATCCCATTCGGGACTCCAATGACCGTCATCCTCAAACCACATCGTGGTGGCCGCCCGGTCGTCATCGATAAGCCGATCGTGCTTGTCGGCAGGCATCCGGACTGTGACCTCATCATCACAGACAGCCCCAAGATTTCGCGCAAGCACTGTTGCCTGGCGCTGGTGAATTCCCGGTTTGTTGTGCGCGATCTCGACAGTATGAACGGTGTCTGGGTGAACCAGGACCGGGTCGAGCACAGCGCTGACATTAGGCCGGGTGACGAGCTCATGATTGGCGACGTCGTCTACGATGTTGTTCAAACCGGCGCAGCAGCAGCAGAACTGCCTCGCAAGGCCAATCCGGAATCGATCGATCTGAACGCAACGCTCGATGTTCTCGGCGATCGGGACGATCCGCCAGCACCGAGAATGGACCGCACTCGTGTCGTCGGCGCGAACGGTCGTTCGGTCGATATGGACGAGGTATCCGGCGGAGGCAAAATCGAATTCTCCGGCGCGATGGCATTGCCAATGGACAGTCAGGACGATGATTTCGTTGTCCCGCTCGGCGATATGGATGACTGAGACCGTATTACGGCCCTTCAGGCCATAAATTGTGTTTGGCCAGGCCTGGCCTCTTTGGGCAGGGTCGCCATGCCACTTTCTGGATGTCGGCACTTTACTCAACGTAAAGAAACGCGTTGAGGTTGAAGAGCGCCAGCGCCAGTTCGCGAGTCGGTAGCCCGCTTCGCAGAACCTCGATCGCTGCTTCTCGCTGTGCCGTCGTCGGTAGTTTCCCCGTCGCGAGCTCGAACGCCGAGTCGACAAACTGTGGTTCTGATCCCCCGCTCAGTTTCTCCAGTCGCCTGGCGAGGCGGGCAGCCATTCGGTTTGAGAATTCTCCGTTGAGCAGTTCCAGAGCCTGCGGCGCGTGCGTGCTGGCTTCGCGACACTCGCAACTGGTCTGCAGGTCCGGCTGGTCGAAGACCTCCATGAAGGGCAGCTTGAGGTTTCGCTTGGCGATCAGATAAGTCGACCGCCGGTTGTGCTCCGCGGGGTCTTCTGTCACCGCCCACTGATCCGGCTTGTAGAGCAGCTTGACGAGTTCCGGATCGACAGGCGTGATGACGCTCTCGCCGGTCAGCTTTGAATTGAGCTCGCCGGAAATCTGCAGCATCGAATCGCGGAGCTCTTCTGCGGTCAGTCGTCGTCGCGAGAACTTCCAGAGCAAACGGTTCTTCGCGTCAACCTTGCGCGATTTCGCCAGCGTGTCCTCGTCCACGCGAGATGACTGCTGCCAGACGGCGCTCGTCAGGATGAGCCGGTGCAGCGACTTCAGGCTCCATCCGGAATCGATCAGTTGTCGTGCGAGCCAGTCGAGCAATTCCGGATGAGTCGGCGTCGCCCCGTTGAGCCCGAAGTCGTTCGGCGTCGAAACGAGCGCCTCACCGAAGTGGTACTGCCAGACCCGGTTCGCGATGACCCGCGCGGTGAGCGGATTGTCTGCTGCCGTCACCCACTCGGCGAGCCGCGTTTTCGGGTGAACGGAATCCGCGGCCAGCTCGCGGGAACCCTCGGCGAGGAGCACTCCGGGAAACCTCATTCCCAGTGCCTCGCCGATCGGCAAAGTGTCGTCACCCCGCTTCAACAGGTGGATCGGAGCACGCCTGGCGGACTCGTTCTGCACGCTGAAGAGAGTCGGCACTGCCGGCGGCAGCTGCTTTGTCAGCTCGGCAATCTGTTCCCGGATTTCCGCCTTCTGTTTCTCCGGCGCATTTCCAGCTTCGTCCTTGAGTTTGTCAATCTGTTCGTCGATCGCGTCGGTTTTCGCCTTCCAGTCCGACCACTGGTCGCGGTCGACGAACGGCGCGTCGTACTCGTTCGTCGCAGCGAGGAACGCCTGCAATCGGTAATAGTCTTTCTGTTTGAACGGGTCGAACATGTGATCGTGGCAGCGGGCACAGCCGACCGTCAGCCCGAGAAACACCGTCCCGACGGCGTCGGTCATTTCGGTGAGGACTTCGTTCCGGCTGAACGCGATCTCGGGGTTGCCGGCATTTCGGCGGACGGGGCCAAGCCGATGAAAACCTGCCGCGACGATCTGATCGCGAAGTGACTCGTCAATTCGCGGGTCGGCATCACCGCGTCTGGCGGCGAGTTCATCGCCGGCCAGCTGCTCGGTCGTAAACTGGTCGAACGGCTTGTCCTGATTGAAACTTCGCACGACGTAATCGCGAAACCGCCAGGCCGACGCGTGGTGTCGGTCATACTCAAAGCCTTCCGACTCGGCAAAGCGAATTACGTCGAGCCAGTGCTGGCCCCACTTCTCGCCGTAATGCGGACTCGCCAGAACACGGTCGACCAGCCGCGCCCAGGCGTCGGGCGAGTCATCTTCCAGAAACGCCGCGATTTCTTGAGGAGTCGGCGGCAGCCCGGTGAGGTTGTAATAAAGTCGCCGCACCAGAGTTCGCCGGTCCGCACGCGGAGCCGGTCGGAGGTCCGCGAATTTCAGGTCAGCAAGAATGAACGCGTCGATCGGAGTTGCGATCCACTGTCGATCCGCGTCATCGATAAATGATGGAGCAGGAGAATTCTCAATCGGCAGGAACGACCAGTGGCTGCGATCGGTCTCGGAGTATTCGGGCTGTTTCCCCACGCTGCGATCGGCTGGAGCTGGCGCGGAGTCTTGAGCGGCGATCTGTTGCCAGGAAATCAGCCCGATCAGCACTGCCAGGAGAATCGTCCGCACACAGTTGACGGCCCCGGCGTTCTCCCGCGCGGAGGCCGGGGACGCGGTGAGACCGGTCGGTTGCTGCTGGATTGAAGACTCGCCCATTCGCCTGGACACTCCGAAACCTCAAGACTGTTTTCAAAACTGCACGCCGGAGTCCCTCGTGAAGCCGTTCCCGAAAATCGACAACACACTCGCCGAGGCCAGCCGGCAGATTCAGAACCGACTAACAACCAGCGTAGAAATTGTACGCCGGTGTCTCGCCAGGATCGATGCGACGGAGCCAGACATTCACGCGTGGGTGAAGATCGACCGCGACGGAGCACTCGCCCAGGCGCAGAAACTGGACGCGGAACTTGCAGCCGGGAACTCACGCGGACCACTGCACGGCATCCCGATCGGCATCAAAGACATCATCGACGTCGCTGGCTACGTCACGGGAGCCGGTTCGAGTTACTGGTCGAGCCAGGCACCGCGCGAGACTGATGCGCCTCTGGTCACGATGCTGCGCGAAGCGGGAGCGGTGATTCTCGGCAAGACAGTTACAACTCAGTTTGCAGGTTTCGATCCGCCGGTCACTCGCAATCCGTGGAACCTTGAACGGACGCCCGCGGGTTCATCGAGTGGTTCGGGAGCGGCCGTCGCGGCGGGACACTGCCTCGGCGCGATCGGTTCTCAAACGGGCGGTTCGATCACTCGCCCGTCCGCCTTTTGCGGAATCGCCGGCTGCAAACCGTCGCTGGATCGAATCCCGATCGCGGGCGTTGTCCCGATCGCGAAGAGTCTCGACCATCCGGGGCCGATGGCGAAGACCGTTGAGGATCTTTCGCTGATGATGTCGGTTCTGGTTCCGAATTCCGTCTCCTCTCCTTCTGGGGGAGAGGGGGTCCGAAGGGCGGGTGAGGAGGACGCGACGAAGCCGCCGATGATAGGCCGTGTCAGAAACTTCTCTGAAGACCGAATGGATCCCGCGATGCGCGAGGCGATGGGCAAGGCCCTCGACGTGCTCATGGCGGCCGGGGCCAACGTGTACGACGTCGAACGGGAATTCGATTTTGCCGAATTGCTGATTCATCATCGGCGAGTCATGGCGGTTGAAGGGGCAACATTTCATCGCGAGGCGTTCGCCGAGCGGCCGGACGATTACCAGCCACGATTTACGGAGCTCATTGAAGAGGGACTCGCCGCGTCCGCTGTCGACTATGTCGCGTCAAGGAATCATCAGGCCGAGTTGTCGGCTCAGCTTGGAGAAGTCGCCTGCCAGTTCGATGCGCTGGTCACGCCCGCCGCCGCCGGCCCGGCTCCGGACCTGTCGACCACCGGCGACTCCTGCATGAACGCGCCGTGGAGCTACTCCGGACTGCCCACCGTCTCATTCCCAATCGGACTGTCCGATGACGGCCTGCCTCTGGCGATTCAGTTGACCGGCCGACGAAATGGCGAGGCTGACCTGCTCGCCGTCGCCGCCTGGTGCGAGGCGGCAGTGCGCGGCCAGTGAGACCGCGTCCTGCGGGCCCCGCCGTCATACTCGCTGCTCGACCGGCACGCGAGTATCCTGACTTTCTCGAAACGGACTCACTCTGAGGAACCCTGATGGACGCTACCTGGACGATTGGCATTATCTGTATCGGCATCACGGTGGTCGTTGGCGGAATCCTCGCACTGCGGCTGCACGCGTTCCTCGCGCTCACATTCGGGGCGCTCACCGTCGCGCTGCTGACTCCGCGAGCCGCCACCGAGAATTACCTCGTTGGCAAAGATGCCGTCGAAGTGAAAAGCGTCGAGGCAGACGGCGGGCGTTTCACGTTTCAGCTTCAGGGGAAAACGAAGGCGGTCAAGAAGAAGCTTAAACCTGCCGACGGAGACGCGTACGTCATTGTCGGGTGGGCGAAAGCCGGAAGCCCTTACTCGACGCTGGCGTATCTGACAGAAGTTCGCCTGTTGCCGGGAGACAAGGATGCTCCACAGACAACCATTCAGGGCAATGTGACGATCCCAATTCCGGGCGACGCCTCGGAAAACTCACACCAGGAAATCATCGATGCAGGAATTCAGGCTGTTACCGAAAAGGACGCAAAGATCGGCGTGATCCATCGAAGTGCGTTCAACTCGGCGATCGGAGTCAGCGGCCAGACGATCGCTACGAAAGTTGCCGAGGGGTTTGGCAATACGGCGATGAAAATCGGCATCCTCATCGCGATGGCATCGATCGTGGGAAAATGCCTGCTCGACAGCGGAGCCGCCGACCGGATCGTCCGCTCAACGCTGAAAGTCTGCGGCGAGAGGTTTGCTCCGGTGTCGTTTGTGGTGAGCGGTTTTCTGCTCGGTATCCCTGTGTTTTTCGACACGGTTTTCTATCTGATGATTCCGCTCGGGAAGGCGATGCAGCTTCGCCTCGGGAAGAACTACCTGCTCTTCGTGCTGACGATTGTTGCCGGGGCGACGATGGCTCACTCGCTGGTGCCGCCGACTCCGGGCCCGCTGCTGGTCGCGGGAGAACTGGGAGTCGACATTGGCATGATGATTCTGATGGGGATCATCATCGGCTTTTTCCCCGCGGCATTCGGGTACTTTTATGCGGCGTGGTTTGCCAACAAACGGTGGACGCTTCCGCTGAGAGAATCTGCCGAATTCTCGATGAAGGATCTTGAGGAGCTCGCACAGCGCGACGAGTCACAGTTGCCGCCGTTCTGGTTGTCGGTTCTGCCGATCATTCTGCCTGTCCTTCTGATCGGCGGTGGCACGCTGTTCTCGACACTGAAGAATGCGGGAGTGTTTGTACCAGGCAATTCGATGCAGCAGGCCATCGACACGTTTGGCGATAAGAATATCGCACTGATTATCTCAGCGATCATCGCAATGGTGACTCTCATCCGCACGAGAGGCATCACTCGGCAGCAGCTCTCCGAATCTGTCGGAGCCGCCCTTGCGAGCGGCGGGACGATCATCCTGATCACCTCGGCCGGCGGAGCGTTCGGCCAGGTTCTGCAGAACACCGGAGTGGCCGCTCTGATCGAAGGGATTTCGCTGGAGTCTCCGGCGGCGATCATCACCGTGGCGTGGCTGATCACGGCGGCGATCCGGACCGCTCAAGGGTCTGCGACTGTCGCGATGATCACGGCGGTGGGAATTCTTGGCGGACTGGCAAGCGGCGGGAATCTCGGATTTCACCCGGTCTACCTTGCCGTCGCGATCGGGTGCGGCTCCAAGCCAATCGCCTGGATGAACGACAGCGGCTTCTGGGTCATCACCAGAATGAGCGGCATGACTGAGGCGGAAGGTCTCAAATACGTCACGCCGATGACAACGCTGATGGGCGTCGTGGGGCTGGTCGCTACGATCGTCGCCGCGACGCTGTTTCCGATGGCGGGCTGAGACGCGGGCTCTGATGCGAAGGCGCGGAGACGCAAAGGTGCACCCGAATCCGCAGAATTTCCCGGCCGAGCCGAAACCTTGTGTGCGTTGCCTGGTTTATTGCGGTAACAGATTCAGATCCGGTTCATTGCCGCGCGGCACGATCGTCGAACGGGCTCGCGAAATTAGTGGATTTCAGGGGACTCACGATGAAGCAGACTTTCTCGCACGCTGGTGTTGCGATCGTCATTTCCTGTCTCCTGGCGGGCAGTGCGACCGCTCAGAACAGTGCATCCGCTCAGATGAGCGCGGCTGAGGTGGCGGCAGAGGTCGACCGGCTCATCCAGAAAGAGCTCACCGCGACGGGAGCGACTCCGGCGGCCATTTCGACGGACGAGGATTTCCTGCGGCGAGTGTCGTTCGACGTTGCGGGCACTCCGCCGTCGGCTCGCGAGGTGACTTTGTTCGGGCTCGATCCAGGCCGCGGCAAGCGGGCCGAGCTGATTGACCGGCTCCTCGCGTCTGACGATTACGCGGAAACCTGGGCCCGATACTGGCGGGACGTGATCCTCGGCCGGGCGACGAATATGCGGGCTCCGTTCGTCAACGGGAGTTTCGTTTCGTGGATGACCGAGTCGCTGAAAGAGAACAAGGGCTGGGACAAGATCACGACAGAGATCATCACTGCCTCTGGCGACGTTCGCGAAGTCGGGGCGACGGCGTTGATGTTCGCGCAGGAAGGCGTCTCGGAAGACATCGCCGGCGAGGTATCGCGCATCTTTCTGGGCATCCAGATGCAGTGTGCCAACTGCCACGACCACCCGTGGGACAGCTGGAAACGCGAGCAGTTTCACGAGCTGGCCGCGTTCTTCCCACGAGTCAGCGTCCGGCCGATCCGCGAGGAAATGAGGCTCGTCACCTATGAAATCGCCTCTGTCGATTCCCGATTTGATCCGCAGGCTCGATTCGCGGAACTGCAGGAACGGGCCGAGGGAATGCTGCGGTTCTTCGATCGGAACAAAGACGGCAAGCTGACGAAAGTCGAAGCGGAGCGTTCGCCGCTGAGTCGGCAGTTCGACCTTCTGCTGGAACGTGGCGACAAGAACAAAGACGGCGGTCTCTCGTTGACCGAGATCAAAGAACTTGAATTCCCGATGCCACCACAGGTGGGGCGAGGCACGGCCGAACACTTCATGCCCGACCTCTCCAATCCGTCCTCACCGGGAACAAGGACCGATCCGAAATTCTTCGTGACGCGTGCGACCGCAAAGACCGGTCTGGATGATCTTGAGCGGCGCGAGATGTTCGCAAAATACCTCACCAGTACCAGCAACGAGTGGTTTTCGAAGGCCTTCGTCAACCGGATGTGGGCCGAGCTGACGGGCGAAGGGTTTTACATGCCGATCGACGATATGGGCCCGGAACGGTCGGCGTCGTTTCCCGAGGTGATGCAGCTTCTCACCAGCCAGTTCATCCGGAACCGTTACGACATCAAGTGGCTCATCCGAACGATTGCTCTCACCGAAACTTACCAGCGGCAGATTCGAACGGTCGAGCCCGGCGGAACTCCGTTTGCCTCAGCGACCGCGACACGACTGCGAGGCGACCAGCTTTACAGCGCCATCGTGAAAGCGATGGGCGGCGAAAATGTTTCACGGGGAAACCGACCTGGCAGCATGATGGCTGGCCAGGGAATGTACGGCCGGAACCGCGACCCGCGAGACCAGTTTTCACTGCTGTTCGGCTTTGACCCTTCGACGCCGCAGGCGGACATCACCGGGACTGTTCCGCAGGCTCTGTTCATGATGAACAGCCCGCAGATCAACGGGCAGATTCGAGCGAATTTCGGCACGCGACTCTCGCAGCTCGTTCAGAAATATCGAGACGACCAGGACGCCATCAGCGAGCTGTATCTGATGATCCTCTCACGGGAACCGTCGGACAAGGAACTGAAAATCTGCCGCGCGTACATCGCAGATGTCGGCAACCGGGACGAGGCCTACGAAGATCTGATGTGGAGCCTGCTGAATTCCAGCGAGTTCATTTCTAAACGGTAGGGTGCGTCGCGACGCACGGATCCAATCGACTATCCAATTTTCAACCTCTCTAAATCGGTGCGTCACGACGCACCCTACGAGGTGACACGATGACAATTGCCCGACACGATCAACTTAAAGCAAATGGCAGCGGCTTTTCTCGCCGCAGCTTCCTGCATCAGGTTTCCGCCGGCGCTCTCGCGGCGGGAACGCTCAGCCTGCGGGACGTCATGACGCTCCAGGCCGCGGAGCTTCGCAAGCAGGGCAAGTCCGTAATCCTGCTCTGGATGGGCGGAGGACCGAGTCAGTTTGAGACCTTCGATCCAAAACCCGGCACAGCAAACGGCGGTCCGACTGAGGCCATCTCAACGAGCGTTCCCGGAATCAAGATCGCTCAGGGCTGGGACCAGACGGCAAAGATGATGGACGACATCGCCATCATCCGCAGCATGACGAACAAGGAAGGTTCGCACCCGCGAGCGACCTATCAGATGCACACGGGATACATCCCGTCTGGCAGCGTGAAGCATCCCAGCTTTGCCGCCAGCATCGCGAAGGAACTTGCGGATCCGAAATTCGATCTGCCAGCGGTTGTTTCCGTCGGAGCCACTCAGGGAGCCGGCTTCCTCGGTGTCAACTTTGAGCCGTTTGTCGTTGCCGACCCCGGTTCGCTGCCACAGAACGTCGCGACTTCGGTCGAGAGTACCCGCTATCGGCGTCGGCTTGGTCTGCTCGACAAACTGGAAGGTGAGTTTGCGGAACGAGGTGGCGATGTTGTCGTCGAGAATCACCGACAGCTTTACGGCAAGACCTCGAAGATGGTCCTCAGCTCGGAGCTGAAAGCCTTCGACATTTCTGATGAACCGCAGAGCCTGAAGGATTCCTACGGAGACAATACGTTCGGTCGAGGCTGCCTGCTCGCCCGGCGACTTGTCGAGCAGGGAACGACATTTGTCGAGATTTCCGCTCGATCTTCTCAGGCGAACTGGGACACTCACCAGGATAATTTCGAACGAACCGCGGAAAACTCTGCGATGATCGATCCGGCGTTTGCGACGCTGATCCGGGACCTCAAAGATCGCGGTCTCTTCCAGGACACCGTCGTGCTGTGGACCGGCGAGTTCGGCCGCACACCAAAGATCAACCCGCGCGGCGGCCGCGACCACTACCCTCGCGTCTTCAATGCGGCCATCGCAGGGGGCGGATTGAAGGGCGGACAGGTCATCGGAGCTTCGACGAAAGACGGCTCGGCAGTTGAGCGAGACCCGGTGACACCCGGCGACCTGTTCTCCTCGGTGTGCCGCGCCATCAACGTGAACCCGGCCAAAGAGAATATGAGCCCTCTCGGACGGCCAATGCGGATTGTCGATAAAGGCGAACCAATCAAGGCTCTGTTCGGGTAGCCGTGCCCGCGGCCGATTGATTCGCCGACTGGTGGATCAGCTCACGCGATTCTGATCGACGGAAATAAACTTAATGAGTCTTTCGCGAGCGATGTCTGACGTGCACGCCGTGCAAGGTTTCCCGCACGGAATGATTGTGAAATTGCCGGCGGAATGTCCGCTTCGGCAAGTACAACCAGCGCCGTGTTCTCAACGGTGAGGGCGATCATTTGCTGCCGACGCGCGACGGCCATCGCGCGACGCTGCTCGGCTCGCGCCTGAGCGACCCGGATGTCGGCTTCCGCCTGGTCAATGCGCAATCGGGCACCGATGTTATCGCCCACTGTGATGTCGGCTATGTCGACCGAGACAAGTTCAAAGGCCGTTTGAGAGTCGAGGCCGGCTCGGAGAACACGCTGCGCAATCAGCATTGGATTTTCGAGAGCTTCTCGAAATGTTGCGCAGGAACCGATCGACGAAACGATGCCTTCGCCGATTCGAGCAACGATGGTCCGTTCGGTCGCCCCGCCGATCAGTTGAGCCAGGTTCGTACGCACGGTCACTCGAACCCGGACCTTCAGCTGGATGCCGTCTCTGGAGACTGCCACGAGCGTGTCGCGGCCGCTGACCGGATCGGGGCAGTCGATCACCACCGGATTGACGCTGACTCGAACTGCTTCCAGAACGTTTCTGCCGGCCAGATCGATGGCCGCAGCCGTGGCCCAGTTCAGCTCGATCCGCGCCCGGTGAGCGACGATCAACGCCCGAACCAGCAACTGGACATCGCCGCCTGCCAGATAGTGGGCTTCGAGTTGATTGTTTGGGATACGAGGCAGACCTGCCTGCACTGACATGACCTGTGCGTCGACGATCGTTGTTGGATTGACATTGCGAAGTGACATGAACACGAGCGCTGGCAGGCTGATTCCCACCTGAGTGACCCAGCCGCGGAACCAGAGGCCTGTGTAGCGGATTGTCACACCAGCCAGAACAATCACCAGGGCTCCAGCCGTGACGAATCCAATCGTCTGATACATTCGCGACTCACTTTCGGCCGGTCGTTCACGTTACCTGACAGGAACGTGATCGGTCCGGTTAAGGGCGGATTGTGAACTTGGAGTCGGTCGGTCGGTCGGTCAATCAGTTGCTCCCGTCATCAGCATGCCTCCAGAAACGACAAGCGACAGGAAGCATGCGTACTGGAAAAATGTTTTCATGGCCCCTTCAGAAAACGCGAATCCGCACGTCGTCGCACCGACAAAAAACAGCAGCAGCAGCAGTGTTTTCATTTCGTCAGCCTCTCTGAGTAGTGTGCGCGCAATTCGGAGTCCATCGTCAGAAACATCCGCGCGAGCGTGCAGCCGGAAGTCGGAAGCTGAAACCCAGCTTCTCAATGAATGCTCAGAATCCGGCGGAATCCAGTCGCGCCGGGAATCACGTCTGAGGAGAAAGCAGAAGGAGCGCTCGAACATTTATGGCACTGCAGCAGGCTCACATCAGCGAGCAATCCCTGCGTGATGCCACACCGTGTGGAGCATTGACTGGAAGCGGCCATCCTGAGGCCGAAGGTTGGCTTCTTTCGATTCGAAGCGACATCGCCGGAAAGGAAGGAAGAATGTTCCAGTCGAAGGGTGCGGAGTTGACACTCAAGCAGGAGTGGACCCGCAGAAAGCAGAAATTCATAAGCAGCTGCGTCCAGCAGGACTGCTCAATCACAGCGGGATTCTAATCGACTGCTGACGGTGCCGCTGCGCCGTTCCGGCAACATTCGCGTCCTGGCTTCTCGTGTCGGCTGTAAAGCGTATGACAGACGGCAGTTGGAGATTGCTAAGCCGATTCGATCATAAACTCATGATCTCGGCACGCATTCCAAATAAAAAAGCCGGTGAAAGAGAATCTTCCACCGGCCTTTGACCTGCTTAGAGAAACATTATGCCAACGCCAGTTTCTCTTCTTTGTCTTTGCGGCGGCGGGCGACGACTTCTTCCTGGACGTTCTTCGGTACCTGTTTGTACCTCAGGAATTCCATGGAAAACTGACCTTTGCCCTGCGTCATCGATCGCAGTTCGTTCGCGTAGTCAAACATCTCTGCCAGCGGGACTTCCGCCAGGATGACCGTGACCCCGTTTCGAGCATCGGTCGAATTAATGAGACCTCGTTTGCTGGAAACGTGACCGCAGATCGGACCCTGGTAATCGTCCGGTGCTTCAATCTCCAGTGTCATGATTGGCTCGAGAAGTGCCATTCCAGCATTCTTGAGGGTCTCGCGGCCGCAGTTGAATCCAGCTGTCTTGAACGCCATTTCCGATGAGTCGACATCGTGGTAACTGCCGTCCTCAAGGATGACTTCGACGCCGACGATCTCACACTCACACAGCGGCCCTTTTTCGAGGCTGCGTGCGAATCCCTGGTTGACCGGGTTGATGTATTCCTTCGGAATTCGGCCCTGGCTGATCTGATTGTCGAAGACGTAGGTTTCTTCTGAGTCGTCGTCAAGCGGTCGGAGCCTGCCGACGATGTGAGCGTACTGCCCGGAACCGCCGGTCTGCTTCTTGTGCTTGAAGTTGAATGCAACTTCCTTCGTCGGTTTCTCGCGGTAAGCCACCTTCGGCTCGCCGACAACGACGTCGACGTTGTACTCACGTCTCATTCGCTCAATGTAGACCTCGAGATGCAACTGCCCCATCCCGGCGATAATAGTCTCGGCGGTTTCCGGATCCGTCATCACTCGGAAGGTCGGGTCTTCGCGGCGGAATCGATCGAGGGCTTTGCCCATTCGATCTGAACCCTCGCGGGTTAACGGCTCGACAGAAAGTCGAATCACCGCTTCCGGCACGAAGATATTTTCAAGAGCGATATCGACATTGCCACCGCAGAACGTGTCGCCCGATGCGCAGTCGACGCCGACAACTGCGACAATGTCGCCAGGGCCGGCGACATCGATTTCTTCACGGTCGTTGGCGTGCATTCGTAACAGACGACCGAAGCGGACTTTCTTGCCGGTTCGGACATTGGTGTAGCTCTCGCCTTTGACAATTTTGCCCTGATAAACGCGGCAGTAGGTCAGTTGGCCGAAAGCCTCAAGAACCGTCTTGAAGGCCATCGTGACGAGCGGTTCGTCTTCTGAACTGGACAGAATGATCGGCGCTCCACGGCCCGATTCGTCCTTGTTGTCGAGGTCCTGCGCGGCAATCTGGCGGTCCAGCGGGCTCGGCAGAAAATCAATGCAGGCGTCGAGCAGTTCCTGGACACCTTTGTTTCGGAAAGCCGTACCCATCATGACCGGCGTGATTTCCTGAGACAGCGTGGCAGCTCGAATCACACGCATGATGTCGTCGAGTTTTGGCTCGCCTTCTTCCAGAAGGGTTACCATCAGGTCGTCGTCAAACAGAGACAGCGTTTCCAGCATGTGTGTGCGTGCGGCGTCGGCTTCATCCTGCAATTCGGCAGGGATCGGCTTGCGGACGATGTCTTCGCCTTTCTCACCTTCGTAGTAGATTGCTTCCATCGTGAGCAGATCGACGGTGCCTTCAAAATCCTGCTCGCTGCCGATCGGAATCTGGAGCGGCAGAGGGGTGACACCCAGTTTGCTCTCGATCTGCGCGATGACGCTGGCCGGATTGGCTCCTGTTCGGTCCATCTTGTTGATGAACGCGATTCGAGGAACGCCGTATCGCTTCATCTGGCGGTCAACGGTCAAAGACTGGCTTTGAACTCCGCCAACGGCGCATAGCACGAGGATTGCTCCGTCCAGAACACGCAGGCTGCGTTCCACTTCGACGGTGAAGTCGACGTGGCCCGGTGTATCGATGACGTTGATCGGGTGACCATTCCACTCAACGCGCGTCGCGGCCGACTGGATCGTGATGCCGCGCTCCCGCTCCAGGTCCATAAAGTCCATCGTGGCTCCGCCATCGTCCCCTTTCACTTCCCGGGTCTTATGGATCCTCCCGGAGTAATAGAGGATTCGCTCAGTCAAAGTGGTCTTGCCTGAGTCGATGTGGGCTGAAATGCCGATGTTGCGGAGTTTGTTGAGAGAAGTCATTTTTTCGACCTGCAACGAAAGCTGGCTTTTGACCATCAAGAGCCAAGGGAATGCGGTCGCTACGCACGACCGTCAATTGTTGTTTTTTCGCCCAGTCTGACCGTGGATGGTCGGTTTGGACGGACTCTGAACGAAAAGAAAGTTTGAACGGTTTGAGTCGCCGCCGTGCGACTGATCGTTCCCGGAGAAGGCCGGAAGCCGACTCAAAGAACTGAAAAGCACCCCAATTTGGGACGCGAACTACAGCGGTCGGTCAAAGAACTGATCGACTGCCTCAGTTTATATCTGTAGCCGGAAAATGAGCGGAACGTGCCTGGGACGGGCAAAACCGGCAGGACACCGGATCAACTCAACTGAAGCGTGCTCGAAAGCTCAAGGCGGGTAGATGGCATTCGTCGCCGGAAATCGTCTGACCAGAACAGTTTACGAATCCGTCCAGAGCAGCCGCAACTTCGGTGACGCATGCCAGAGGGGCGGGAATCATATCGTCGGGGCACCCATGTCGGAACAGGAAAACTTGAGAATTATTTCGGACTGTTCCAATCGTGAGGCCTCAAAATCGGTCTGGTGAGGCCCCAGGTCGAGGCTCGACCGACGAGAATCACATGGCGAAGGCGACTGATTTGGAGAAACCGCCGTATTTGAGATTCGGTCAGCCGACGGTCGGCGGATTCTCATATTGCTGGATGAAAACTGATTCGGGTACAAGTGATGGGTCAATTCCGGGGCTCGTTCTGAGTCCTGACCGGCCATCGGCCACCTCTCGATTTCCTACCCGACCCTGATGCCAGCCCGCCAGGGAAAAGTGGCGTCACCTCTCAATCATCCCTGAGGTTCTCAATGCGGACTCGGTTCGCTTTGCATGACCGTCTCGCTCGAGACGGCGGTTTCCCGATTCGGACGGAGCCATTTTCGTCCTGGCCCGTTTTCGATGACGAGTCGTTCGAGGCAGTTCAAAAAGTGCTGGCCTCTGGAAATGTGAATTACTGGACCGGGCAGGAGTGCCGGGAATTCGAACGTGAGTTCGCCGAATTTGTGGGCACAGAAAACGCGATCGCCGTTTCGAACGGGACGGTCGCTGTTGAGCTGGCTTTGATTGCGGCCGGAGTTCGGTCTGGCGACGAAGTGGTCGTCTCGCCGCGAACGTTTGTCGCAACAGGCTCGGCCGTGGTGATGCTGAAGGCGACGCCAGTCTTTGCTGACATCGACCCGGCCAGCGGCAACGTGACTGCCGAGACGATCGCAGCGGTACTCACTCCGAAGACGACGGCCATCGTCGTTGTGCACGCGTTTGGCTGGCCCGCCGACATGCCGGCCATCATGGCTCTGGCCGAAGAACACAATCTGAAGGTGATCGAGGACTGCGCGCAGGCGCACGGAGCGGCGATTGACGGCCGGAGAGTCGGCTCGTTCGGCCATCTCGGCGCGTTCTCGTTCTGCCAGGATAAAATCATGACCACCGGCGGGGAAGGGGGCATGGTCACGACAAGATGTCCTGAGTTATGGGAGAAAGCCTGGAGCTTTAAGGACCACGGCAAAAGCTGGGACGCCTGCTACAACGATCAGCACGACACCGTCTTCAAGTGGCTTCACGAAACAATCGGAACGAACTGGCGCATGACCGAGATGCAGGGGGCCCTCGGACGTGTCGCCGTGCGCCGACTTCCGGAATGGATTGCGCAGCGGCGTGCAAATGCCGAGCGGCTTTGTGATCTGCTTGAGGAAGTCGACGGTCTCGAGGTGGTCCGTCCCGAGCCGCGTTTCGAAAACGCATGCTACAAATTCAACGTCAACCTCTCGCTGGACCTGTTGAGCGGAGACTGGACGCGGGACGACATCGTGCGAGCCATTCAGGCGGAAGGGATTCCGTGCGGCAGCGGGCTCTGCTCCGAGATTTACCGCGAGCGGGCGTTGTGGCCGTTTGCTCCGCCTCAGCGGCTTCCGGTCGCAAGGGATTTTGGTGAGCGGTCTGTGATGTTCCTGATCCATCCAACGCTGGGTGAGGAAGACATGCAGGACATTGCGGCCGCTGTGGCGAAAGTCCTGCATCACGTTCGAGAGGGCCGCAGACAAACAGAGGCCCAGGCTGCCGCGTGACTCGACGAAACGACTTGAAGACAGCTCCAGCTCAACGCCGAAACACAATTCTCAACTGCAGGGACGCAGCATGATTGATCTTCTCAATCGATTCAGACGACGCCTGTTCGGAAATGCGTCGCGGAAGCAGGTGCTGCTTCGCGTTGCGGTCGATCTCTGGGTGGCCAATCTGGTGCTGATCGTCGCGGCCGTGCTGCGGATCGTCGTGACCGGGCATTTGAACCTCGACAATCCTGTCGGGCAGATGATCAGCAAATTCAACGCGGAGTACTTTCTTCACGCAGGCTGGTTCGGTGTCTGGGCCGTCGTCCTGCTGGCTCTTGCGGGCGTTTATCGTCCGGTCCCGAGTTCGCGGATCGGGCGGCGTTTTCTGACGGTCACTGGAGCCTGCGCCGTCGGATTTGCGATGCACGTTGGCATCACTCTCGTCGTTCTGCCCGAGCGGCTGTCTGCATCCGTCGCCGTCGCGACTCCGGCCTGGACGCTGCTTGCGATCACCATTTTCGGCATCCGGTATTCGCGAATGTCGGTCGGCCAGCACTACCGGGTCGTGCCGCGAGAGAAGGACGAGAGCGGCAAAGTCGAAGACGTCCTGATCGTGGGTGGCGCCGGATACATTGGCTCCGTGCTGACCGAGCAGCTTCTTGCGAAGGGCTACCGCGTTCGAATTCTCGATATGGAGCTTTTCGGCCGCGACTCCCTTAAATCGATGATCAAGCATCCTCGCCTTGAGTTCATGAACGGAGATTTCCGCAACATTGAGGACATCGTGCGGGCTCTGCGAGACATCGACGCCGTCATTCATCTTGCTGCGATCGTCGGTGACCCGGCGTGTGCTCTCGACAACGAAACGACGATTGCGGTGAACTATGCCGCGGCGAAGATGATGTCTCAGCTGGCTCGCGCGAATGGAATTTCTCGAGTGGTTTTCGCGTCAACGTGCAGTGTCTATGGGGAGTCGGAAGAGATCCGTACCGAAGAGTCCGATCCGAGACCGGTTTCGCTTTACGCCACGACCAAGGTCGATGCCGAGCGGATTCTGCTCGACGCGGACAACGGAATCTTTCGCCCGACGATCCTGAGATTCGCGACAGCTTACGGCTGGTCGCACCGGCCACGATTTGACCTCGTGGCAAACCTGTTCGCGGCGCAGGCGGTCACGGAAAATCACATTCGCGTTTTCAATGGCGACCAGTGGCGACCGTTCATCCACACGCGAGACATCGCGCGGGCCTGTGTCCTGGCGATGGAAGCTCCGCTGAGCAAAGTCGGCGGGCAGATTTTCAACGTCGGCGATCACAGCCAGAATTTCACACTGACGCAGCTCGGCGAAATCGTCGGCACGGCAGTTCCCGGAACGATCGTCGAGGCGGTTTCCAACGACGAAGATCCTCGCAATTACCGTGTCGACTTCACGAAGATCCAGAAAGTCCTGGGCTTTCGGGCGAGCGTCGATCTGAAGGATGGCATCGAGGAAATGGTGGAGGCCGTCCGGTCCGGAGCGATTTCCGATTGGCGGGATCCGGTTTACAGCAATCTCAAAACGCTGCAGGGTGACGGACTTTCCGCTCTGAAGTTCGAGCGGCCGGAGGCGGAAGAACTGCACGCGACAAGGCGGTTTCTCAACCGCGCGGCGTAGAGATATGGCAGAGGAACGAGAGGTGAGGGGCAAGGGACGACCGGTTCGCAGAGACCAGAATGCCCTCGCCGCTCGCCTCTCAGCCCCTTTTACTTCTGATAAATCGGCTACTTCTGATAAATCGGCAGGTACTGATACTCAACCGCCAGGGCGAGCACCGCCAGGCTGGTCGCGTAGGCTCCGCCGTAGGCGTGCTCGTTGCCTTCGCTGGCCTCCCAGCGGCCGTCGCCGCGCTGGATGCGAAGCAGCTGCGAGGTGATGTGGTCGCGCGTCCGGTCCCAGTACTGTCCGCCGACCTGAAACATGCCGACGCTGCAGTAGTAGACGCCGTAAAAGTAAAACCCGTCGTCGAAGCCGAGCGGCCGCCGCATCAGATTGGCCGCGGCGTTCATCGTCTCTTTGGCATGATGCTCACCGCAGATTTCCAGGCACAGGATGCCCGTTCCAGTGCGAGTCGCCGTGACTCCGTGTCCAGGATGGTAGGAAAAACCACCGTTCGCGGCGCACCGCCTCACGTAGGCGACGGCCGCATCGATCGAGGCCTTGGGCACGTCACAGCCAATGTTCTTTGACGCGCGAAGAGCGAGCAGTTGCCAACCGGTCATGCTGAGGTCGCTGTCCGTACTGTCTGTCTGGTACCTCCAGCCGCCGGCGTGCTGAATTCCCTTCGGCACGAGCTGCGCTTTCAGAATCAGCAGGATCGCTTTCTCCAGGCTGTCGCGGATCCGTTTGGCGAGCGACTTGTCGACCATGCCGGCCACCTCGGCCAGCATCAGCGTGCTGATTCCGTGAGCGTACATCGGTCCGTGTCCGGCTTTATGCACGAACATTCCGTTTGCCTGTTGATGATCGAGCACCCACCGCACGCCGCTCAGAAGCTGGTCGCCGTACGGTCCCTCTCCCGGCACATGCCCGGCTGCCATAAACGCCATGATGGAAAGCGACGTCAGCGCGACTGACTCGCCGCCGGATCGAATCGCCCATGCGCCCGAGCGGTTCTGCGTGGCCGAAAGATACTTGAGAGCTCGAATGATCGACTTGTCGACTTCCTTCGCGGAAGGTCCTTGCTGAGCAGACGCAGGAGACGGCGCAAGAGCGATTCCGGCAATGACAGCAAGGCAGAGGATTCGTCTCATGAGAAGTTCCCGTGTCGCCAGGTCCGGCGCGGATGAATTCGCAAAGGATGCGCGTTTGCCGCGGGGGCTTCAACCTGGAACGCGATTCCGTAACGCATCGTCGTCGGCCGGCCGAAAGCCAGTCCCGTTTTATTGATCGTTGAGCCGAAATACGTTCTGGGTTCTCTTTGGCTTCGAGTACAACCGGAGCCGGTTTCGAGCAGCGATGACGACAGGGCGATCAGGATGCGGGACAATCAGGTGGAATCACGAGCGAGTCCTTTAAAGCCGCGATGGAGAGTGGCTGGCTACGCGCGTGTCGCGAGTGCCGGATGTTTCTTTCTCGCCGGTTTGGTTCTTTCCCTTTCGGCTGGCGAGTCGATTGCCCAGCAGGTTACGGCGGAGACACCCGCGCCGCGCGGTTCCAATGATTTTCTCCCGCCAGGCGTCGAGGACACCGGCTGGCCATTCATCCGCAATTCCACATTCGACGGCCATTCGCGGGAAATTCACATAGCCGACTGGTGGCCTGACGACGGGCCGCCGGTCCTCTGGACGAGGGAGCTCGGCCAGGGTTACTCCAGCTTCGTTGCAACCGGCCGGCGAGTTTTCACACAGGCTCAATCGATGGCCGGTCAGGTCGTGTTGTGTCTGGACGCGGACACCGGCGAGACGATCTGGGAACACCGTTACGACTGGCCTTTCGAGCCGCTACTGCCGTACCCCGGTCCGCGCGCGACGCCGACACTCGCCGGCCGGCACGTTTACTTTGCGGCTCCGGACGGGCTGATCGGCTGCCTGACACAAGCGACGGGCAAGGAAGTCTGGTCGGTCAACGTTGTCGAGGAATACGGCGGCGAGGGAATCGAGTTCGGTTATTCGTGCTCACCGACGGTCGTCGTTGGGCTTGTGATTCTGCCTGTCGGCGGCAAAGGGGCGAGCGTCGTCGCTCTCAATGCGGAGTCAGGCAAAGAGGTTTGGAGCTCCGGCGACGAGCCGGCCAGCTACGCGCCGGCGTTCCCGATCACGCTCGGCGGGCGGAAGATCATCGTCGGCTACCTTCAGAATTCGCTGCTGTTCTGCGATCAGAAAACCGGCGAAGTGCTTGGCCAAACGGGACTCTCGCAGGGCTACGACGAGCACTCGGCCTGGCCGCTGTATCGAGAGCCACATATCTGGATTTCAGGCCCGTTCCGCAGCGGGTCGGAGTTGCTGGGCTTGCCCCTGGAATTTGCCGAAGCACGTTCGAGCGGTGTCCGGCGAGCTGACGATGCCGAATTGAAAAAAATCTGGAAGACTCGCGACCTGTCCAACGATGTCATGTCGAGCGTGCTGGTCGACGGCCACATTTACGGCTTCGACATTTACGACGCTCAATCGAAAACGCACCGCCCGTCGCGCGGCAAATTTCTTTGCGTCGACTTTCTGTCAGGTGAAACGAAATGGGCAGTCGGAACCGGCCGGCCTCGACGGGTGAACTCTGAGCGGTCGGCCGACGCCGAACAGGAAATCGGCCAGGCCGGGATCATCGTCGTCGACGGAAAGCTGCTCATGCTGAACGAGATGGGTGAGCTCATCCTCGCGCGAGTCAACTCGGAGCGCTATGAGGAACTTGCGCGAGCCTCGGTCCTCTCTGGCGAGCTCACCTGGACGCCGCCGGCTCTGCACCGCGGACGAGTTTACATCCGCAATCAGACGCGGGCCGTCTGCGTTTATGTCGGCGACCCGGAACTGCTTCACGCAAAGTCGCCGCTGTTGACGGTGGCTGATGTGCCTCAGACCGAGTACACCGACCTCGCCACCACTTTGCTGGCGATCGAACCGGAATACGCTTTCGACATTCCTTCGTACGAATGGCAACGTCGCTGGCTGCTGGCGTCGCTGGCATTTCTAGTGGCCGGATCAGTTCTCGGAACCGTCCTGCAACGCGTGTCACCTCGCATCAACCCGCATGTCGTCTGCCTTGCAACGGCCTTCGTGCTGGGCTGCCTGGGCACGACATTTCTCAGTCGAATGACCGGCGAGTTTTTCTTCACCTGGCAACTGGCTCTTTACGTCGCCTGTGAGCCGCTCGGCCGCTCACTTCAGCTTCGACGCCTGCGTCCCGGCGAAACACCGATCGGCGCACCGCCTCCGACGAAACGCCAGTCCCGGGTTTTCTGGCTGTTTTTTCTTTCGACGAACGTCGTCTACTTTCTGCTGTGCCGTCGCTTGAGCCTGGTTTTTGAATGGGCCTTCGTGGCCGGATTTGCCGGTGCCGTCCCGTTCTGCTGGGCGATGTCGCGTCTCGCCAACCGGCAGGGAACGTGGAATGAGCCGGTGCGACACCTGCTTCGGCTGCTGGCTTTCACGGCGTTTTCCCTCACCGGAGCCTCGTTGCTGGCAACGCGGTATCGTTGAACGGGCCTGGCAGTTCCCTTTTCCTGAGCGAAACCGCATACGTTCGCGACGGGATTTCGTCCCGCCTATGATGCCCGTTTCGATTCTGTTCCGACTTGAGATTTCCGATGTCCTTCCCGATTCCGATCATCGACTGCCGCCAGGACGACGCCCGGCAGGCCCTTGATGAACTCCGAAATAAACTCAGCCCGCGCGGCAACATCGTGTCCGAATCCGGTCGGCAGCGGACGATCGCACTTTTTGGCGAGCCGCTTTCTCCGCAGCAGGTGGTCGAGCGAATTTGTGGCGACGTTCAGCAGCGAGGTCTCGCCGCGGTGCTGGAGTACGGCGAGAAGCTTGACGGAAAAAAACTGACACTCGACACGATGCGGGTCTCACCCGGCGAATTCACGTCCGCGCACGAGCTGGCGAGCCCGGAGTACCTGGAAACGGTGCGCCGAATTCGAGCGAACGTCGAGCGATTTCAGCGAGCGGTCCTCAGCGAGTCTGTTGAGCTGATCGACGGCGAGGGCGACGACCGAATCACTCTTCGACAGCGTTACCTGCCGCTGGAACGGATCGGCATCTGCGTTCCCGGTGGGGCCGCTGCGTACCCGTCGACGCTGCTGATGACGGCCGTGCCAGCTCAAGTGGCCGGCGTCAAAGAGATCGTCGTTGTCGTGCCGCCGACCGATTTCGGCGGGTACAACACGGACCTTCTGGCCGCCTGCCACGAGCTTGGGATCACCGAGGTTTACCGCATGGGCGGAGCTCAGGCGGTCGCCGCGCTGGCGTACGGAGTCGAGGGGATCCGGCGAGTCGACAAGATCGTCGGACCGGGAAATCTGTTCGTCGCGCTCGCGAAGAAACACGTGTTCGGCGAGGTCGACATCGACAGCATTGCCGGCCCCAGCGAGGTCATCGTCCTCGCCGATGAAACCGCGCGAGCCGATTTCGTGGCGAGCGATCTGATTTCTCAGGCGGAACACAGTCCGGGATCGGGAGTCCTCATCACGTGGCACGAGCCGCTGATCGCAGCCGTTCAGGAAGCGCTGGCCGAGCAACTTGAGAAGCTGCCGCGAGGTGACCTCGCGCGGCAGAGCCTGCTCGATTACGGAGCGCTGATCCTCGCGAAGAATGCGGAAGAGGCGGCCGAATTGACGGACCTGATGGCTCCCGAGCATCTTCACATTTCGACCGCTGACCCGGACGGAATGCTCAGCAAGGTTCAGAACGCCGGTGCGATTTTCCTGGGGCACTTCACGCCAGTCGCGCTGGGCGATTACGTCGCCGGGCCGTCGCACGTGTTGCCGACAGGAGGAACGGCCCGGTTTGCAAACGGGCTTTGCTCGAACGATTTTCTCAAGCGTTCTTCGGTGATCTGGTACAACGCCGGTTCGCTCGCGCGGCACGCAGACGATGTTCGTCTGCTGGCGGCGAAGGAAGGCCTGACCGCTCACAGTGAGAGCGTTGATATTCGACTTCAGAATTGACTTTCCTGAATCTGACGCAAAGGCGTGAAGTGAAATGGATTTCTGATCTTTGCGTGACTTCGCGTCTGTGCGGCTTTGCGTCTGTGCGGCTGTGCGGCTTTGCGGCGGCGTCTGACACCATTTTCCAGGTAAGAGAGCTTCCCATGTTGATCCGATCTGTTGTCGCTGTCCTGCTTGCCACCAGTTGCCTTCCGGCTTTCGGCCAAACCGGAATTCAGACGCCGGAACAGTTTGATCCGGTACCGAAAGAAGACGAGCCGCGGTTGCTCGACGGTCTGGCGACGCTGCAGAAACAAGTTGCGATTCTGTCTCAGGGTGACCACGATGAGCGGCTGATCGACGACGTGTCGATTTATGCCAAAGGGGTCGAGTGGTGCATCCGGCACAACGAGTTCTACAAACCTCGCGCCGGCAATGGCTCGACGGCTTACGTCAAGTACTGTGACGCGGCAATTGCTGAGGGGCTTTCGCGGGCGAAGCTGCTGGCGGCCGGCAAGTCTCCGTGGTTCGACCAGGTGGGCTCGACGATTCGTGCTTACACATCGAAGGTGGATGGTTCGGTGCAGCCGTACGCGGTTTCTCTTCCTGAAGGGTTCGCGGATGCTGAGCGGACTCACCGCTGGCCGCTGCACGTGAAGCTGCATGGGCGAGGCGGAACTCGGAACGAAGTTCGATTCTTCGCAGAGCACTCGGGGCAGAAGCCGGTCGAGGGACAGAACTGGATTCAGCTCGACGTGTTCGGCCGAACGGACAACGCCTACCGCTGGAGTGGCGAGACCGACGTCTTTGAGGCAATCGCCGATGTCCGGCGCGGCTACCGGATCGACGATCGACGAGTGACTCTGTGGGGCTTCTCGATGGGCGGCGCGGGGGCCTGGCATCTCGGGCTGCATCACCCGTCGAAGTGGTCATCGGTCGGACCCGGCGCCGGCTTTGTCGACTTCTACAAATATCAAAAGCAGACCGACAAGCCGCGGCCGCCTCATCAGCACAGTGCTCTGCACATTTACGATTCCGTCGACTACACGCTGAACCTCTACAACGTTCCGTTCGTGACGTACGGTGGCGAGGACGATGCCCAGCTTGTCGCGAGCACCGACATGGTCGAACTGGCGAAAGGCCTCGACGTTCCGGTGAAGCTGTTGATCGGGCCGGGCGTCGGCCACAAGTTTCACCCGGACAGTTTCAAAGAGTTCATGGCGTTTCACGCGGAGAAATCGAAGGCCGGGCGATCAGGGTATCCCGGGGCGACGTCGATCCGCTTTACGACGTGGACTCCGAAGTACAATCGCTGTGAGTGGCTGAAGATTGCCGAACAGCAGAAGCACCTCGAACAGACGACGGTCGAAGGTGGCATCACAAAGAACGGTGTTGTCATTCTGCGGACGAAGAATGCCGCCGCGCTGCAGATCGCTCGCGATGTCGCCGCCGAGGTTGTCATCGACGGTGCCCGACTTCCACTGGCGTCGGCAGCCGACCAACTTCTGCCGGACGTTTACTACACGCTCGGCGACGATGGCTGGAAAGTCCTCAGCTATGACGAATCGCGAGCCTTCGACAAGAACACGGAACTCCACAAGCGGCAGGACCTGCAGGGCCCGATCGATGACGCCTTCATGTCGGCCTTTGTGGTCGTCACCGGGACCGGCGATCCGTGGTCGGAAGCTCAGCGGGACTGGTCTGACTTTACGCTGCAGCGATTTCAGCGGGAGTTCGACAAGTGGCTCCGCGGTTCGGTGCCGGTCGTCAAGGACCGAGACCTCTCTGAGGAAGACATTGCTGCAAAGAATCTGATCCTGTTTGGCGATCCCGGATCGAATTCTGTTCTCGCCAGAGTGCTCGCCAAGCTCCCTGTGAAATGGACGAAAGAGGGCATGGTGGTCAACGGCCGGAAGTTCGATGCGGAAACGCACGGGCTGTCGATGATTTATCCCAACCCGCTGAACCCGCAGAAATACGTCGTCATCAACTCGGGCCACACGATGCACGAGCTGGATTTCCGGGCGTCCAATTCGTGGCTCTTCCCGAAGCTGGGCGACATTGCCGTTCAGAAATTTCAGAAGGCCGGATCAGGCTTCGACGAGGAAACAGTCTGGGCCGAGCACTTTGATACTGAGTGGAAATTGCCACTGAATCGAACTGCCAGCCGGTAGACACAGGCTGGCTGCCAATCGTGTTCGGCACGGTTCCTGCCTGACGATGCGATACGCAGAGGCCGTGCCGGACAGTCCTGGCTGGCTGCTCATTCAAAAAGCGTTTCCTGGCACGACAACGGAAACGCTCCAGTCCGCTGGACATCAAATCGCAAACGCACGTGGAGCTGAATCATGACTTTTATCGATGCCGTCGTTTCCGTCTGGGAAATCAACCGCGAAAGAACTCTGGCGCTGATCGGCGAGCTTCGCGGTGAGTCCGACCCGCAGGCGGCGATCTCGTGGCAGCCCGGAGCCGGACGTGCTCACATCGGCTGGCAACTGACACACATCGCCGTGACCGAAGAGCTCTTTGCAAAGGAACGCCTGATTGAGAACAAAGCCGGTTTTGCGGACCTCGTTGCCAGATTCGGCAAAGAAAGCAAGCCGGATTCGAATGTGCCTTCGCTCGATGAAATTGTTGAGACACTTTCCGCGACGCGTGAGCATCTGCTGGAGACGGTGCGATCGCTCAGCGACGACGATCTGCAGACAATTCCTGCAGGACTGCAGCCGCGAGGCTGGACAGTGCAGAAGGCTCTTCAGATCATCTCGTGGCACGAAGCCCACCATCACGGGCAGGCTCACATCACGCTGAACCTGTTTCGAAACAAGTGACGGATACATTTTTCGCCGGGACGAACGACGCACACGAACGGACCTCACGTGGCTGACAAACGCGACTTCGACGATTTTCTTGAGAAATTCAAGCGGCATCGTGAGCTCATGATCGAAGAGCTCCATAAGGTCATCATCGGCCAGGACGCCGTCATCGATCAGATCCTCGCCGCAATTTTCACGGGCGGGCACTGCCTGCTGGTCGGTGTGCCGGGGTTGGCCAAGACTCTGATCGTCAGCACGATCGCAAAGATTCTTGACGTTCAGTTCAAGCGGATTCAGTTCACGCCGGACCTCATGCCAAGCGACATCACCGGCACGAACGTGCTGGATGAAGGCGAGGGCGGGAAGCGAGAGTTCCGCTTCGTCCACGGGCCGGTCTTTACGAACATCCTGCTCGCTGACGAAATCAACCGGACGCCGCCGAAGACACAGGCCGCACTGCTGCAGTCCATGCAGGAGCACGAAGTCACCGCCGGCCAGACGACCTACGACCTGCCAGATCCGTTTTTCGTCATCGCCACACAGAACCCGATCGAGCAGGAAGGCACGTACCCGCTGCCGGAGGCGCAGCTCGACCGGTTCATGTTCAACGTGATGCTCGATTACCCGTCGCTCAAGGAAGAAGAGCAGATTCTTGAGGCGACGACACGTGGCGAGAGGCCGGAAGTCCGCAAAGTCCTCACTGCAAAATCGATCGTCTATCTGCAGAAACAGATCAATATGATCGAGATCGCTCCGCTGACAATCAACTACGTCGCGCGACTGGTGCGGGCGACCCGTCCGAAAAACGACGACAGTCCGAAGTTCATCAAGGATCTGATCGACTGGGGAGCCGGGCCGCGTGCCGGGCAGTATCTCATCGCAGGTGGCAAGGCCATGGCCGCGATGAATGCCCGGCCGACCGTTTCGATCGACGACATTCGTAAAGTCGCGATCCCGGTGTTGAGGCACCGCATCTCAGCCAACTTCCAGGCTCAGGCCGAGGGCTACACGGCCGAGTCGATCATCGAACGGCTTGTCAGAGAAGTGCCTGAACCGACGATCTCAAAATACGACTGATGATCGTTGAGGGGGCGCGCGGATCATCGTGCCCACGTTGAAAGTTCGGCGGCTGGAATCCGTCTGGCGGCTGGAGTCTGTCTGGAATCGGAACTGACGCACCACGGCGAAGACATGGCCGAGAAGAAATCCTGCTGCACTCCCACCGCGCAAAGAGACGTGACGCTGACGCCGGTCAACGTGGACGCGACCGATGTGACGGTCGATGCGGCGGTCGATGACGGTCGCATGGTGAAAATCGACGGAGGTGTTTTCCGGATGGGCAGCACCGCTCCGGAAGCGTGGGTCGAAGATGGCGAGAGCCCGGTGCGCGAGGTCACCGTCAGACCGTTCCGCATCGACCCGTTCGCCGTGACAAATGCCGAGTTCGCTCGATTCGTCGCCGCGACCGGCTACTCAACCGAATCCGAGCGGTACAGTTGGTCGTTCGTTTTCCATCTGCACCTGACAAAGAAAAAACGCGAAGAACTGCGGAAATCGCGTGGAGTGGCAGGGCTCGAGTGGTGGCTTGCCGTGCCGGGTGCGTTCTGGAAGGAACCGTTCGGACCCGGCTCGACGATTGAAGGAAAAGAGAATCATCCGGTGGTCCACGTGACCTGGAACGACGCGGCTCAGTTTGCAAAGTGGGCCGGCAAGCGACTGCCGACAGAGGCGGAATGGGAGTTTGCCGCGCGCGGCGGGCTCGACCAGCAGCTTTATCCGTGGGGCAATTCGGTCCGCAGGAAGGGCAAATTCCTCGCCAACATTTTTCAGGGCGACTTCCCGAAGAAAGATACCGGACAGGACGGCTACAAAGGGACCGCTCCCGTGGACTCGTTCGAGCCCAACGGCTTTGGCCTCTACAACGTCGTCGGCAATGTCTGGGAGTGGTGTCAGGACTGGTTCAGCGCGGACTACCACCGACTGAGGCCGGACCTCACCGGGAATCCCGTCGGCCCGCCGTCCGGGACGAAGCGAGTGCAGCGCGGAGGCTCGTATCTCTGTCACGATTCCTACTGCAACCGGTATCGTGCCTCGGCGCGGATCGGCAATACTCCCGACAGTTCCGGTAGCAACGTCGGCTTCCGCTGCGCAGCCGACGTGTGATTTCTCTCGTCGAATCCCGTGGGCGTCCGTCCTGCTTTGTTTTTCATTTTGAGGTCACCTGAGAGAAGCATGATTTACCTCAAGTCCAGCAAACTGACCGTTGCCGATTCGCCAGTCTCCGAGTGGGGCTCGTTCGTGCGGTTTCTTGAGATTGCCGACGACGGTTATCCGAACCGCCAGGTCGACCTCTTCGTCAACGGCTGCGCGTTGATGTACGACCGCGAACTCTGGTGCGACGAGGAATCGACGCTGGCCGACGCAAAGTACGATGTCGAAGGCCGAGCGGCGGCGTGGGGCGCGTATCGAGAAATCCGCAGCGAGCAGTTTGAAGTCGAATGGGAATTCGCTGAGGCGGCCGAGAACCAGCCTCAGGAATACGACGTGGAAGAGGCCTGGCCCGTGCTCGCGCTGCTCGACGGTGAGGACGGAAGTGAAGGTCGGAATGAGCCGCGGATGGACACAGATCAGGACGGATGAAGTGTGGACAAGTAGGGGTGATCTGCGTCTCGTCTTTCGCGGGCAAGTTCGGGAAGGTCAACGGCTTGGCAGGAGCCTCGCCGTTCCGCAATGCCGACCCGGAATTCGTGGGACGCGTTTTTTAATCGCACAGCTCGAGCGGGATTCCGAATTCCTCAGACAGGCTCTTCAGGTCCGTCACCGTAGAGCCTGACAGCGGAATCCCGTTGGCTCGCCGTTCGGCTTCGACGGCGACTTCTTTCTGACCCGGAATGTAGACCTGGTCGAAACCGTCCGCGGCGGGGGACTCGTTGAGCGATCGCGTCATCGCGTCAAGGCCGCTGCGGATCAAAGCCGGGTCGCCGAACTGGTCGAGCCTCACAGCCGCGAAGCAGTGGCCGATGCCTTCCTGAGCGAAACCATGTTTCAGTTCGGGAGTCGAACCGAGGACTCGACCTAGCTTCGGATCACGTCGCCAGGCTCCGGACAGGAGCCCGGTCAGGATCCATCCGGCGAGAGCCAGGCCGTAGCCTTTGTGCCCGCCATAGGTGACGGCTCCGCCCAGCGGCTCGACCTTGCAGACGGCTTGCGGGTCGGCGGTCACGTTGTGGTCTTTGTCGCGAATCCAGCCGGGCGGAATCGGTTTGCCATCCTCTTCGAGCATCTCGACGCGGTTGACCGGGACGAGCGACGTCGACATGTCGAGCACAAAGTCCGGCAGATCGCCGCCCGGACACGCCATCGCCAGCGGATTCGTCGAGAGCATCGGCAGCAGGCCTCCGTACGGGACAACGCCTTTGTCCTGACCGTGCGGAAAGAAATAGCCGGTCGACGCAAAGCCGAGCATGTCGTGCCGGGTCGCCATGTGAGCGAAGTAGCCAGCCGGCCCGAAGTGCGTCGAGTTCCGCACGGTGACGATGCCGATGCCGCTCTGGCTCGCTTTCTTGATCGCAACATTCATCGCGTGAACGGACACGGAAAGACCGAGTCCACCATTCGCGTTCAGCGCCGCGCTCGTTGCCGATTCCTCGTCAACAGTCAGTTCCGCATCGGGAATGATGACTCCGTCGCGACGCCCGACTCCGGCCGCACTGTCGATGTAGTAGCGTTTCAGATTGCGGATGCCGTGCGTGTCGACGCCGCGAAGGCTCGCCCATAACAGGACATCGGCCGCGTATTCTGCGTCCTGTTTTGAAAGGTTCGAGGCTTCGAAAATTTCGACCGTGAACTGGCGGAGGTGGTCGTGATTGACGGTGGTCATGATCGAGCGGTGGGAATGGGGGCGAGAGTTGAACTGAACGGCCTGTCGCCGTCACGATGCGGGGCGGAGAGTATGCGGACTTTTAATGCGAAGAGGCAATCATGGACCTGACTGGAAAAACGGCACTCATCACCGGAGCCGGGCGAGGCATCGGCAAAGGCTGCGCGATCGAGCTCGCGCGGGCGGGAGCGGACGTCGTGATCAACGACCGCCCGGGAAGCCCTGATCTCGACGCGACAGCCGCGGAGATCCGGGATCTCGGCCGAGTGTGCCACGCCGTCGAAAGCGACGCGTTCTCCCGCGTGGGGTGCGAACAAATTCTCAAAGCCGCGTTAAAAGCCGCCGGGCAGATCGACATCCTCGTCAGCAACCCGGCCTTCAGCCAGCGATGCGCGTTCCTTGATTATCCCGCCGAGTCATTCGACAAGACGATCGCCGGCACACTGACCGCCGGGTTTCACATGAGCCAGCTCGTCGCGCGGCACATGGTCGAGCGAGGGCAGGGGGGCAAGATCATTTTCATTTCGAGTGTTCAGGCCGAAATGCCGATCGGCCTGTGCGTCGCGTACGGAGCCGCGAAGGCCGGCCTCAACCACATGATGAGGACGATTGCCGTTGAGCTGTCGCCTCACCGGATCAACGTCAATGCGATCGAGCCGGGCTGGATCGACACGCCGGGCGAGCACGTGACGTTCAGCGAAGAGGCCTTCGAAGCGGAAGGGAAAAAACTCCCGTGGGGCCGCCTCGGTCTGCCGGCAGACATCGGCAAAGCCGCGACGTTTCTGTCGTCCTGCGATGCCGACTACATCACCGGATCCGTTCTGCCGGTTGATGGACTGTTCCGATTTAAAGACTGCCGCGTCGAAGGATTGATCCCGCTCCGCAAATCGTGACGCCGACCGCTCCACTACATTCTCAGGTGTGCTATGAGTTGCCACAAAACGGCACAAACGGCACAAAACAAAGGGATGCTTGCCACTTCAATCTCCAGCACATCGGCTGGAAGTTCGGACTTCATCAAGTTCAGAATTCGTCATCAAGCTTTTTGTGATTTCTGTGCCTTCTTGTGGCTAACCTGACTCTAAATCCGGGCTGCTCATGACCATCTCCCTCCGCACGTTTCATTTTTCAGGTCTTGAATCCGGCCCGCGCCTTCTTGTCACCGGCGGCGTTCACGGTGACGAGTTTGAACCGATCGCCGCAATTCGTCGGCTCATTGCCCTCTTCGAATCCGAATCGAAAGTCGTAGCCGGGTTTCGCGGTGAAGTCGTCTTCGTGCCGGTCGTCAATGAGGCGGCTTTTCTGCGCGGTCACCGCTGCGCCGAGGATGGCCTCGACCTGGCGCGAACCTGCCCAGGCGATTCGAACGGCACTGTCACGGAGCAGAAGGCGGCGGCACTCAGTGAGCTGATCCGCTCTGCGGATTTCTACATCGACCTTCACACGGGAGGCACGGAGTACTCGGTCACGCCGCTGGCCGGCTACTCGATGCATCGTGATTCGCGAATCCTCGAAGTTCAAAGGCGCATGGCGAAAGCGTTCAATCTGCCCGTCGTGTGGGGGACGGCGGGGGATCTGGATGGCCGCTCGCTGTCGGTTGCCCGCGACGCCAGCGTCCCGGCGATTTACTGCGAGTATCTTGGCTCGGCGACGTGTTCGGAATCGGGTGTCGAGGATTACGTCGCGGGCTGCCTCAACGTGATGCGCGAACTCGGGCTGCTCGATCGCCCGCTGCCGGAATGTCGAGTTGAGCATGTCATCGAGGACCCGACACCCGGTTCGGGCCACATGCAGGTCTGCAATCCGTCGCTCGTGACCGGCTACTTTGAAACCGCTGTCGAAGTCGGCGATGTCATTTCGAGCGGCGGGTTGCTCGGGACGGTCTACGACCTGGAGAGCCACTCGCCGCACGAAGTCCGTTCTCCGCACGGAGGCATCGTGATCACGCTGCGAACGTTTCCACGCGTCCGCGAAGGCGAGTCGGTCGGAGTCGTCGCGGAGTTGTGAGAATCGTCAGCAGGCCGTCGAGAACCCTCCGCCCAAATCGGGGAGAGCTGTTGCCAGGATTTCGGGCCGCTCAGACAACGGAGAAACCAGCATCCGTCAAACCGGATGGAGTCGATGCTGGTTCCCTGGCCGAAGAATTACTGCATCGGCTTCTGCGGTTCGACCTGAATCGTGATGGCTCCATCTTTGGCAGCGAACGTGAGTGTGCCAAATCCGGGAATCTGCACGTTGACTCGAGCTGGCTCGGCGGCCGATTGCGGGATGACGCTGCGAGCGGTGGCGGCTTCTTCGGCCGGGATCGGGCGAGCGGATTTCTCCAGGCAGTCGGACAGCGACTTCCAGGCTCGGGCGCTGATTGGTCCCGAGACAGATTCGGCGACGAGCTTCAGCGGGGCGACGGCTTCTTCGAAGCGGCCATCGGCTTTGAGAGCCTCACCTGTCATCCACAAAACCGGAAGCTGATACTCGCCGGGGTTGCCAATTGACGCGAGTTCTTCCAGAGCCAGCTTTGGGAGATCCAGCTCGAGGTAGCCCTCTGCGGCGGTCAGTTTTCGCACTGTTCGATTGTCGGAATTCTCAACCATGATCAGCTCCCGTTTCAGCATGGGATCGTGCCTTCTCACTGAGTGTATGCAACGAGCATGCCGAACCGCCGAGAGTCGGCGGCCGCGGATGCAACTTCCTGCCAGGACAACACGTTACGCGGTTTGGTTCGCGGGAGTGCCGGGAGGCCGCCGTCTGCCGGGATGGCATACGGATGCCAGTTTCTGCATGCCTCGCTAAACTGCGTCGCACGACCGGATTTGCCGGTCTTTTTAATACGAGCCAGCGAGCTGACTCCGCAGTGAAATCGAATTTCGAGTTGGATTTTCTCATGACTGTCAGTTTCATTTCGTCGCTCCCCCGGCTTCGTGGTTTCGTGTTGAAGGCGAGTGCCCTCGTTTTCGTATTGAGCCTCGCCGGTGCTTTGCGTGCGGCCGAGCGGCCAAACATTCTTCTCATCTTTACCGACGATCACGCGTCTCACTCGATCAGTGCTTACGGCTCTCAAGTTAATAAGACACCGAACCTCGACCGTATCGCCAACGAAGGGATGCTTTTTGAGAATTGCTTCTGCACCAATTCCATTTGCGGACCGAGCCGCGCGGTCATCCTCACCGGCAAGCACTCGCACCTGAACGGTTTTCTGCAGAACGGCAACAAGTTCGACTGCGGTCAGCAGGTGTTTCCGAAGCTGCTGCAGCAGGTTGGCTATCAGACAGCCGTGATCGGCAAGTGGCACCTGGGGCACGGTGGCAAGAGCGATCCGCAGGGCTTTGACTATTGGGAAATCCTTCAGGGCCAGGGGCCGTACTACAACCCGCCGATGTTCAAGAACGGGAAGCTCGTCAAACACACCGGCTACACGACGGACATCATCACCGACCTGGCTCTCGACTGGCTGAAGGAGGGCCGCGACCAGGACAAGCCGTTCATGCTGATGTTTCAGCACAAGGCCCCGCACCGGAATTGGCAACCCAGTCCGAAGCACCTGACGATGTACGACGACGTCACGATCCCCGAACCCGATAACCTGTTCGACGATTACGAAGGGCGAGGTTCCGCTGCGAAGCAGCAGGATATGACGATTGCGAAAACGATGACGGCTTTTGACCTGAAGCTGACCCCTCCGAGGAATCTCACTCCCGAACAGCTCGCGACGTGGAATGCTGCATACGAGCCGAAAAACGACGAATTCCGCAAAGCCAACCTGCAGGGCAAAGACCTCGTCCGCTGGAAATACCAGCGATACATGAAGGACTACCTGCGTTGCGTCGCTTCGGTCGACGACAACATCGGGCGAGTGCTCGACTGGCTCGACGAATCGGGTCTCGCAAAGAACACCGTCGTGATTTACTCATCCGACCAGGGCTTTTATCTCGGCGACCACGGCTGGTTCGACAAACGGTTCATGTATGAAGAATCGTTTCGGATGCCGCTGATGGTTCGCTGGCCGGGCCGCATTAAGGCGGGTTCGAAGTGCGAGGCGTTGACGTCAAACCTCGACTTTGGCGAAACGTTTCTGGACATCGCTGGCGTCGATATTCCAGCGGACATGCAGGGAGTCAGCCTCACCCCGCTGTTCGGCAATCCCGCTGCGAAAGACTGGCGCGACAGCCTTTATTATCACTACTACGAGTTCTACGGCGACCGCCGGGCGGCACACATGGTGAGGCGTCATTACGGTGTCCGCACGGATCGGTACAAGCTGATTCACTTTTATAATCTTGACGAGTGGGAACTCTACGATCTGGAGAAAGACCCGCGCGAAATGAAAAGCGTGTACGCCGACCCCGAATACGCGGGCGTCGTGAAGAAACTGACCAGCGAGGTCAAACGGCTTCAGAAACAGTACCAGGTCCCGGACGATGCGGGCTCTGTGCCGAAGGATCCGCCAAGCCTCAAACCCGGCTTCCGCCCGGCTCAAAACAAAAAGAAGAAGGCATAACGCAGGGCCGGTTCCCACCGGCCGCTTTCACGCAACAAGACCAACGGCCGGTGGGAACCGGCCCTACTCGCAGGCTCGACGTGATCACCGAAGAACTGAAAAACTGCCGATTCCTGAAGGCCGCTCGCGGCGAAGCTGTCGATGCGACGCCGGTCTGGATCATGCGGCAGGCCGGGCGGTACCTCCCGGAATACATGGAAGTCCGCAACAAAGTCACCTTCATCGAGCTCTGCAAAACGCCCGAACTGGCCGCTCAGGTCACGCTCGATGCGCAGCGGATTCTCGGCGTGGACGCGGCGATCCTGTTTGCCGATCTGCTGCCGCTGCTCGAGCCGATGGGGATGGATCTGGAGTATCAAAAGGGCGAGGGACCGGTCATTCACAACCCCATCCGGGAAGCCAGCGAGGTCGACCGCCTCAAACGGCTGGACTCGATGGAGTCGCTCCATTTCGTTTTCGATACGGTGAAGCTTGTTCGACGGGACCTGCCCGCAGACATCCCGCTGCTCGGCTTTGCCGGTTGTCCGTTTACGCTCGCGTCGTACGCAATCGAGGGTGGCGGCTCGCGGAATTACCTCAACACAAAACGAATCATGTACCGCGACCCGGGAGCCTGGCACGCTCTGATGGAGACGCTCACTTCGACACTGATTCGGTACCTCACGGCACAGATTGAAGCCGGCTGTCAGGCCGTGCAGATCTTTGACTCGTGGGCCGGGTGTCTTTCGCCGAGCGACTATCGCGAGTTCGTCCTGCCGCACACGACGGCGGTGCTGGACGGTCTGCCGTCTGAGATTCCGACCATTAATTTCCTCACCGGAAACCCCGCGTTGTTACCGCTTCTTGCGGAAGCCGGGGGCCAGATCATCGGGCTCGACTGGCGGGTCGACATGGCCGACGCGCGAGCGATGCTCGGCCCGGACCGCGCCGTGCAGGGCAACCTCGATCCTGTTTCTCTACTGGCCGATGTCGACACGTTGAAGAAGCGAGCTCACGATGTCCTGAAGGCTGCCGGCCCGACCGGGCACATTTTCAATCTTGGCCACGGTGTCTTCCCGGAAGTCCCGCCAGACAACGTGAAGGCCCTCGTCGAGATCGTCCACGAAGGCCTGTAGGTCAGGCTCCGCCTGACGAAGTTAACTCTTATCTCTCTGAAGCAGGACTCCGTCAGGCAGAGCCTGACCGACAGACGGCGCCATGTCGGACGTTCCTCGAAAACGAATCGCGATCATCGGCGGAGGCATCACCGGCCTCGCGGCGGCGCATCGAGTGCTCGAACTGGCCGAAAGCGAAGCGCAGCCGGTCGAGCTGACGTTGTTCGAAGCGACCGACAAGGCCGGCGGAGTCGCCCGGACCAGACGGATCGGTGATTACCTGGTCGAGACCGGAGCCGACAGTTTCATCACGAACAAGCCCGCGTGCATTCGCCTTTGCGAGCGGATCGGCCTGGCTGACGAGCTGATTTCGACGGAGACGACGTATCGCGGATCGCTCGTTCTGAGGAACGGGAAACCGGTTCCCGTGCCGGACGGGTTCATGCTGCTCAGCCCGGCAAAAGTCTGGCCGATACTGAAGTCGCCGATTTTCTCGCCGCTCGGCAAGTTGCGGATGGGTCTTGAGTTCTTCGTGCCTCGACGCAGAGCCGGTCGTGGCGAGGTTCTGCCTGATGAATCGCTCGCTGCGTTTGTTCGACGTCGATTCGGGAAAGAAGCCCTCGAGCGGATCGTGCAGCCCCTGGTCGGTGGCATCTACACGAGCGACCCGGAGAAGCTCAGCCTGGCCGCAACGATGCCGCGGTTTCTCGACATGGAAGCCGAACATCGCAGTCTGATCCTCGCCACGCGGAAGCAGGCGGCAACTCAGGCAGAGCAGCACGGGGCCGGCGCCCGCTACGGTCTGTTCGCGACACTGCGCGGCGGAATCTCCGACCTCCTGGAGAAACTCCGAACGACGATCTCCACCAGAGCCGACGTTCGATTTGAAGCGGCTGTCGAGTCGGTTTCGCGAGCCGGAAGCGGAGCGCTGCTGGTTCAAACGGCCTCCGAGTCGCGTGAGTTCGACCGTGTTGTCTTCGCGACGCCGGCTTACGTGACGAGCGGCCTGCTTGGCGGACTGGCTGCCGGAAACGCGGCAGCGAGTGCCCCTTCGTCGGACCTCATGGAACTTCAGAAACTGCTCGGCGAGATCGAGTATGCCTCGACGGCGATTGTCGTCAGCGGGCACCGGCTGGCCGACATCGCTCATCCGCTGAACTCGTTCGGTCTGGTCATTCCGGCGGCGGAGAACCGCAAGCTGCTGGCCGTTTCTTTTTCAAGCCGCAAGTTTCCGGGGCGAGCTCCCGACGGGCGCGTTCTGCTCCGCACCTTTGTCGGAGGTGCGATGCAACCGGAACTGCTCGAACTGAGCGACGACGAAATCACGCGGATCGTCTCCGAGGAACTCACCGGGATGCTCGGCGTGCGGGGCGAGCCCGACTTCATGGACGTCGTCCGGTGGAATCGAGCCATGCCGCAGTACCATCTTGGCCACGTTCAGCGAGTCGACCGAATCTTTGAGCTGACCGATTCTCTGCCCGGCATCGAGCTGGCCGGAAACGCCTATCGCGGTGTCGGCCTGCCCGACTGCATCGCCAGCGCCGAATCCGCAGCCGAACGCGTCATGAAGTAGGTCAGGCTCCGCCTGACGAAGTCCCTGCACACATGGCGGTTGTCTGCAGCAGTTGAGCGTTTCTCTTGGTGGCCGGCACAAACCGTTCTGCCATCCGCCTCACGGCAGCTTCCCAACATCTGACCGGTCTCGTACGATCAACGATCCGTTTTCGCAGCGAGCCCGTGTGGTCAAGTGACAGGCCGAAACATGACGACGGCAGACAACACCGGGGACAACCGCACCAGCCGCCAATGGAAATGGCTGGTCGCACTGGTCGCTGGATGCGCGATCGCGACTTACGGCTTCTGGCCTCGAGGCGAGGTCGAACCGGATCAGTCGGAAGAGCCGCTGTCATCACAGAGCGGGTCGGAAACGAAGGGCGGGCCGGAACCGAAGGCTCCTTATGTGAATCCCGCTGGCTATGTCGGTCCGGAAAAATGCTCGGCGTGCCACAAGGAGCGAGTGCACGAATTTCGCCAGAGCCGCCACTACCTCGCCTGCGTCGCCGCGAGCGACAAGACGATGCCGGCGGCGTTTCAAACCGGAGATGCGGAGTACCAGCCACCTCGCGGCGGTGTCCGTTTTGAAATGCGGAAAAATGGCGAGGACTTCGTCCAGATCGCTCTGCGGGCAACACCGTCAGGAATCGAACGAAACGTTGCTCCCATCTCGCTGATGTACGGGTACGATGCCGGGACAGACGAGGTCTACTTCACCTGGAAGGACGACAGCCTCTTTGAGCTGCCGATGAGCTGGCTGTACCCGCTGCAGGAGTGGGGAGTTACCTCGTTCGATTCTGCTGACGCGAGAGAGACAACTCCCCGGTGTGTCGAGTGTCACAATACATGGCTTGAGCACGTTCCCGGTACGAAGAACCAGTACCGACCCGAATCTTTGATTGCCGGAGTCACCTGCGAAGCCTGTCACGGACCGGCAAAGAACCACGTCGAATTTCATGAGCTGAACCCGGCCGAAAAATCGCCGATGCACATCGTTCGTCCGGCGCTGCTCAGCCGCGATCTGCAGATGGATCTGTGTGCGTACTGCCACAGCAACTCCATGAAGCACCGGCACGCTGCGTTTTCTTACCGCCCGGGAACACCTCTCGCCGAAACGTACCGGTCGCTCGTCACGCGAAATCCGGAGAACGACCACGTCGCCAATCAGACGGCCTACTTGAAGCTCAGCAAGTGTTATCAGGAAAGCGACTCGCTGACTTGTACCACCTGCCACAGCCCGCACGTTTCCCGGAAAGAGCAGCACGGCACACAGCAAAGCGCGTGCATGAGCTGCCACCAGCAGGAGCACTGTCGGGAGCAGCCGCGGCTGCCGGAGCCGGTTCAGAAAAACTGCGTCGGCTGTCATATGCCGAAGCGGAACAAGATACAGGTGAATTTTGATACGAAAGCCGACGCGCTGTACCCCGCCGCCCCGCGCTGGGAACACCGCATCGCCGTCGACCTGACCGCGCGCGATGAGGTGCTGCTGGAATGGCATTCCCGCCAGACCGGCGATGAGTCACGCAAAGAGGCCGCGCGTCTTTCGAAGTCACTCGCTGAGCGGGAACATCAGGAAGGCGACCGTTTGAGCGGCGAGTACCGATTCCTGGCAGCCGTCGAAGCGTACCGCCGCTCACTCGGGTTCTCGCCGTCCAATGAGGTCCAAGAGAAATTCCAGCGGACATCGGGCAAGTACCTTCGCATCGCTCAGGAATTTTCCCGGGCCGAGAATCAGCTGGCGGAAAGGAAAACGGGTGCGGCCATCGCCACGCTCGAACAACTGCTTGTTGAAAAGCCCGATCATGCGAAGGCTCACGGCCGGCTCGGCACGTTGTTCGCCGCGACCGGTGAGACCGGGAAAGCTCTGAAACACTGGCAGGCCGTTTCTGAATTGGACCCGGACGACGCGTACGGTGAAGGGATGATCGGCTGGTACTGGTACCTTCAGAATGAACCGCAGAAAGCCGTGACGGCCCTGCTGAAAGCCGACGAACTTGAACCCCACTCGTTCCGCGTTAACTACAACCTCGCGCTGGCTTACAGGAAGCTTGGCGAATCGACCGAAGCTGAGGCCCGATTGTCACTCGCAAATCAGATTGAGCCGCAGAATATTCAAAGTGGTCTCGCGCTACGCGGGCTGCTGCGAGACCGCCGCGAATTTGATCGTGCATTAAAAGTGGTTGAAGTGCTTTCGCACCGAACGTCGCGGCAGGAGCCTGACGTCGAAATCGCGCGGGCCGAGTCTCAGGTCGAAACGGGTCGAACTGCCGAGGCCATCGTCACGCTCAATCTGCTTCTGAAGAAAACTCCGGCAACAGAGATTCGTCTTCGAACCGAGCTCTCCAATCGAATCGGCAGACTGCAGACGCTGCCTTCGACGACCGGTCGGTGAATCCGTAGCGCCGCTCGCCGCCCGGTTTTGCCTGGGAAAGCGACCCTCGTCCGGACGCCGTGCGCCACTTTCAACTGGCTGTCGCCGCGTCGTCCGTCACGACTTTTCCGCTGTCAAGAAACACCGTGCGGCTGGCTCTGGCTGCCGCGCTGGCATCATGCGTGACCAGCAGCACAGCACCGCCGCTGGCCGCAAATTCGCCGAGGTGCGTGAGCACGAGCTCGGCATTTTCCTCATCCAGATTTCCCGTCGGTTCGTCTGCCAACAGCAGTTTCGGCTGATTCAGGAGAGCTCGCGCGAGTGCCGTGCGCTGCCGTTCGCCACTGCTCAATTCGCCCGGCACGTGGTCGATGCGATCTTCCAGACCAAAATGAACGACGAGACTTCGAGCCCGCGTCAGCGTCTCGTCAGCCGCCGCCGTTTTGTTGGCAATCGACGGGGCGAGGACATTTTCCAGGACCGAGAGATACGGCACGAGGTGAAACTGCTGAAACACGAAGCCAATGTTGGCCGCTCGAAATCGCGAACGGGCATCGGTCGACATGAGATACGGTTCTTCGCCAGCGACGGTGACATCGCCACTGTCCGGTGCGAGCAGACCTCCCGACAACAGCAGCAACGTCGACTTGCCACAGCCACTCGGACCGCGAACGGCGACGAACTCGCCAGCGTCCAGCGACAGGCTCACGCCGTCAACGGCCCGCACTTCGCCACTTCGGCCACGGTACGTCTTGCAGACTTTTTGAAGGTCGAGGATTTCTGTCATTAGCTCAGCCTGTCCTGCCGATTTGTGCGAATTATTCCTGAAGGACCACGGCCGGATCCTGCTTTGCCGCCATCATGGCTGGCAGCCAGCTGGCGATCGCGGAAAAGACCACGGCCAGAATCGGGGCGAGGATCACCAGCAATTTCAAATCGCCATCCTCGAACAGTCGCGAGACCGTGATGCCCAGTGACTCGGCCGCGCCGAATTGGAGCCCGAACTGCAGACCCAGCAGGCAGCCGACCACTCCGCCAACGATTCCCGTTAACAGCGTGCGGCTGAGGAAGAGCGTGAGAATCTGCTTCGAGCTGAGGCCGATGGCACGAAGAATTCCGATTTCGCTTTGCCGCTCACGCACGTTGCCGAACGCCAGGAAGCCGATCCACAACGCGCAGCCCAGCATGACCAGCGGAACCAGAACGCCGGCCAGCCCCGCGTTTCGGTCCTCGATGTCGATGCGAGTTTCCTCGGTGCGTCTCAGAGTTGCCTCCCCCGCGGCCTTCTCATCGGCGAGTGCCTGGATCGCGGCTTCCTCCGCTTTGGCTCGTGATTCGGCGCGCGTGAGAGCCTTGGCCTCTTCCTCGACGATCTGCGTTCCGGGCAACAGCGCGGATACCTCGGCACGAATCTGCGCCAGCCGATCGCCGACACACCCGCATTCCAACGCGAAGATCGTATTGATGAGGTTCTCCATCCCGAGCAGCTTTTGAGCCTGCTTCAGATCGATCCAGACGGTCACATCGTCGATCGATCCCGTCGGCTTATTGATCGTTGCGACTGTGAAGTCCTCGCCCAGGATCGTCAGCGTGTCGGCCTTTTTCAGGCCGAGCTTCTTCTGCACTTCGGAACCGATCACAACCGAACCGGGCGGCACGGCTGCGAGCAGCATTTTCTTTTGTCCGCGGTTGAGGATCGGGACCTCGCCGCGCGTGCCCTGCAGCACGACGTCGAATTTCGTGCCGCCATGTTCGACATCGACGCGTTTGACGACGGTCGGCAGCAGATGGTTGACTGTCATGACGGATGACTGCGCGAGCTTATCGACATAGCTCTCCGGCATCGTCGCGGTCAGCCGCCCGTGCAGCAGCAGTTCGGACACGTCCTGTTCTTCAGGCAGAATGAGAATGTTGAAGCCGAGCTTCAGCATCTCCTTCCGCACGAAATCCTGATGAGCCTTCCCGGCTTCCTCGACCGTCTTCACCCGCTCGGCCACCGCTGCTTCGACCTCAGTCTTCTTCGCGGCGAGGATGTCGTCGGTCTGGACCTCGTCCGAACGCAGCAATGTTTGAGCTCCCGTCAGGCAGCCGACCGCGATCGTGACTGACAGAATCGTCAGCACGAAGTTGAGTTTGCGGTGCCGGATTTCGTTGAAGACGAGTCGCGTGATGCTCATCGAGCTGGCTCCGGATTGTGTGTCGTACCGGCATTAGCCGGAGGACCCGTATTCTGTGGCTCAAAGATTCCCGACCCGCACCGTGCGATCCGCCTGAAGGCGGGCGACAAACGGCGGTCAGACTTTTCGTCGTCAGATTGGGCCTTACAGTACGGCGAGGATAATCGCCGCCGTCTTCGAAGGCACGCGTCCAACCCACTCAACTATCGACCATTAACCATCGACCTCGAAGGACCCCGCCATGACACTCACCGGTGAAGATCGACTTTACGTCCACAAGCACACGCGGCGCGAGTTTCGGGAGCGGATGCAGGCCGGAGAGCTCAAGGCGTGCATCATTCCCGTCGCCGCCACCGAGCAGCATCTCGAACACCTCGCCATGGAGCACGACTGGCGCAGCGTTAATCACATGGCCGTGCAGATCGCCAGCCGACTGGCTCCGCAGGTGATTATCGCCCCGTCGATGAACATCGGCATCAGCGAGCACCACATGCGGCACATCGGCACGCTGTCCGCGTTGCCCGGAAGCTGGCTGGGAGTTCTGTTCGACACGATCCGCAGCATGAACAGCGCGGGGTTTACGAACATCCTTGTCCTGAACGGGCACGGCGGCAACGTGGCTCCGTGCGAGGGCATGTGGGGGCAGTTTCTGCAGCGACTGGAAATCAACCTGCAGTTTCACAGCTACTGGGACTTCACTCCGAAAGAGGTCGCCGACAAACACCTCACCACAGGCCGCTGGCCTGGGCACGCTCAGGAATTCGAGACGGCCTTCGCGCTGGCCGCGTTTCCCGAGAACGTCCGGCACGACGCGATGCAGGATCAGGAAGATAAAGAACCGCTCGCGGCGACCGCCGAGGTCGGGCAGATCCTCATCGACGCGACGGCGGATGCGGTGGCGGCTCATCTTCAGGACATGATTGATGGGAAGAGTGTCGCGGAGGTGCCGGCGTTTCATTGAGAGACGCTGGCGTCAGAGGCCGCGGATTATTCTGGCTTCGATCGCCCGGCGGTTTCCAGGATCGCGATGATCAGCAGGACGCAGATGATCAGACCGGCGACGATCGAGGCCGAGTTCCAGTCCGGCACCTGGTACAGCAGCAGGCCTCCGAAGCCGGTTGTCAGCGTGGCCAGGTGGACGGTCAACACGGCGCTTCTCGGCTTCAGGCCAAGCTCCACCAGGCGGTGTGAGAAGTGGCTCTTGTCCGGCTGGAACGGGCTGCGTTTTTGTTTCAGCCGGATCAGCATGACCGAAATGATGTCGTAAAGCGGCACGGCGAGCACGCACAGCGGGGCGAGGATCACGTGTCGTCCGACTGAGGACGCACCGCCGACGCTTGTTGAAGAGCCCTCATAAAATGTGCCGAGAATCGTCATCGTCGCCAGGATCAGGCCGATGAAATAGCTGCCGGTGTCTCCCATGAATATGCTCGCCGGGGACCAGTTCCACCACAGGAATCCGGCGAGCGATCCGGCGAGGATCAGCAGCACCGAGGCGACCAGCCAGCGCGGTTCGCTGAGCGCGGTGAGCAGAATCGCGGCGAACATCAGCGAGGCAATCAGACCGATGCCCGCCGAGAGGCCGTCCATGTTGTCGAGAAAGTTGAACGAGTTCACCAGGCACAGAATCCACAGCACGCTGACAAGGTAGCCGACCCACGTCCATTCGACGAAGACCGTCGCGCGAACTCCGGCGAACGTCAGTCCGACGGCGACGAGAACCTGGATCGCCAGGCGGGGCTGCCAGGGCAGATTGCGGATGTCATCGATCAGTCCCATGACGGACAGGATCGTGCCGGCGGCAAGGATGCCCCACAGTTGGCCTGATCGAAACGTGACTCCATCGAGGTGCGGCCGAATTTCCACCGGCAGCCACTCGGGCAGTTGTTCGAGTCCGCTCAGCCAGAAGACGCTTGCCTGAGCCAGTGCGATCGGGATGACGACTCCGGCCCAGATTCCGATGCCGCCTCCCAGCGGAGTCGGCGTGACATGCACCTTTCTTGCCGCCGGTTGATCGATCAGTCCCCAGCGCGGGGAGAGCGTCCGCATCAGCCGCGTCGTCACAATCGACACAACGAACCCCGAACCGAAACACGCGGCAATCAGAAAAAACATGCTCACTCCGCAAAATCGGTCGGCGTTGAGGCGAAATGGAACTCGCAACACCGGTCGTGACGGGCCGCGGGAAGTTTACCGGTCTGGCAGGAGAGTCGTGCTTTGCCGGCCAGTGCAGGGTCCACGCCACCACAATGATGAAAACGTGTGGGGTAGCAGACTGAAGGCTTTCGAGCAATCCGCGCGGTGATACGCTGACTGAGTTGTCTGGATTCAGTCTCGACTGCCAGACGTCACTTCGCTGTTTGAGATTTATCGGTGTTGACTGTTTGTCAGTTTGAGTATTCGTCAAGGGAATCGGACATGGCCAGGAAACGATTGACACTCGCGGCGGCACTGCTTGCGGCTGGCGTCGCCGGCGAGGCACGCGTCGACGCGGGCGACCTGCTGGGAACGCTCGGGCTGGGGCACTGCAGTACCTGCCAGAGGAGTTACGCAACGGTGCCTGCCTACGTGCCGATGCCGGTTGCTCAGGCTTACTACTACGCTCCGCCGACGGCCATGATGCGATCAGTGCAGGGACAGGCTCCTGATCCCGCACCGCACTGGGCACGCCCGCGAGGCACCGTGCCTGTGCTCGCTCTGCAGGAGCCTGCTCCGAAGTGGGCGGACATTGATCCAGCGGCGCTGGCCGCCAGTTCCTATCAATATCCAACGCCGGTGGCTCAGCCTTACCCGACGCAGGTGGCTCAACCTTATCCAACGCCGGTGGCTCAGCCTTACCCGACCGTGGTCCAGCCAATCGCTTCCGGCCAGCAGCTCGTCCAGACGCCCGTCGCTCCGAACTACGTTCAGCCTCAGCAGGGGCAGCAAGTCGCTATGCAGCCAATTCCGGGTGCGGCGTACCCTCAGCCTCAGCCGGGTGCAGCGTTTGCCCAGCCAGGTGGAGCGTACCCTCAACCAGGTGGACCGTACCCTCAGCCGGGTGCAGCGTTTGCCCAGCCGGGTGCGAATGCGGCTGCACCGGTTCCGACGGTTTCGTCGTCTGACGCTCAGCTTCCGCCGGGTCATTACGTGATGACTCCGCAGGGACCTCAGTTGGTGGCCGAACCGCAGGCGGGTCCCTCAGTGGCCGGTCCGGCAGCAAATGCTCCTTATCCGGCTGGTCCCTACCCGGCGGCGGCTCCTCATGCCGCAGCCCAGGGCGGACCGAACTACGGTGCTCCCGCCGGACCGTACCTGTCCGGTCCAGCACCCGTGATGACCGCTCCACGAACTCGCAATGTCCAGGCTTTTGACGATGACACTTCGAGGCCGCCACCAGGAACACTCGGCCGAACGTACATGCGACCGGTTCGAATGGTCCCCTGGGACAAGCATCCACGAACCGGCATGGTCGATGTCGAGGTTCTCGACACGTTGACACAGGGGCTGGCTCACGATGTGAAGATCAAGGTCACCACCGAAGACATGTATGGAAACTACGAGCCGCTTGAAGGATTCCGTGGGGAAAACGGTGTCTGGCACTTTGAATCAGACCACCCTCTCCTGCCGACGGTTCCGCACATCTACAACGTTCGCGTCGAAGTGATTCGCGAAGTGACCGTCTCTGAAGTGCGATACGGCCGCACTTTTTATCGGGTCATTGAAAAATCGCTCGGCAAACTGGCCTCGCGCCGCATTCGATTGATTCCCGGACGGATCGTCGACCTGATCGTCTATTGATCGTGGTGGGTGTGACACCGGATCGGATTTCGAAAACTTCTGAGGCCCGCAGCAATGCGGGCCTTTTTTGTAGAGTTCCGCCGATTCGCCGTGGCTCAGCGAAAAATGTTATGGCGGAACGCAGCGTTCTCCGAGAAATCTGCCTCTCTGCGAGCTGAGCACGGCAACGTGCGATCCGTCGCGAAGCTCAAATCGCCGTTGTGGCCGCAGGAATTGTTCTGCTAGAACGCCGCCCACCGGAAGCGTGATCAGCCGCCCTTCAGTCACGGCAGCGACTTCCGTCAGCCCTCACGCCAAGGCGTCTTGATGTCTCCTCGGGAAGAATACTGCCACACATACGGCCTCACCGACCTGCCGCCACGGTCGTTCTACCGGCTGTTCGGAAAACGTCTTTTTGACCTTGTCCTCTGTCTTCCGATCTTCGTCGCGGCTCTGCCTTTCTTTGTTCTGACGGCAATTCTTGTCCGCCTCGATTCTCGCGGGCCTGTGTTGTTCGTGCAGGAACGGCTGGGGCGGTACGGATCAACGTTTCGGACCTGGAAGTTTCGATCGATGACTCATCGAGTGCGGACGGAACACGTGGAGGTTCTGGCGGGGCACAGCGAGGTCACACGGATCGGCGGCTGGCTGCGTCGAACAAAAATCGACGAGCTCCCGCAACTGCTCAACATTCTTCGCGGCGAGATGTCGCTGATCGGCCCTCGACCTGCACTGCCCGGGCACATTCGTGACTACGACGAAAACGGACTGCGACGGCTGCTGCTACGACCTGGCCTGACGGGCCTGGCTCAGGTGAACGGCAATATTTTTCTGAGCTGGCCGGAACGCTGGATTTACGATGCCGATTATGTCACGTCGCTTTCCGTCAACCTTGACGCGGCCATTGCCGTGAAGACGGTCGCAGTCGTTTTTCTGGGCGAGGAGCGATTCCTCCGCAGGCCCGGCAACGCAACGGCTCCGTCGACTGAGCCCGCCGAGCCGAATGACAGCGATTCGACCGACAGCGCGGCGTCGTCCGCAGAGAATCGCCGAGCTGCCTGAACGCCGGGAGTCGCCACGTGTCTGTCCGCCGGGTTGTCTTTGATGCCGTGGGCACGTTGATTTTCGCGAGGCCTGACGTCGCGACGGCTTACCACTCGATCGGCCGGCGACATGGATCAAGGCTCAGCCGTGAACAGGTCGCCGCGCATTTTCGCAAGGCGTTTCGCGAGGCGGAGAACCGTGACCGCACCGGCGAGGGCTCCAGCCGGACCAGTGAGGCTGCCGAAGAGCAACGCTGGCGACGCGTCGTTGCGGACGTTCTGCCGGATGTGAGCTCGCACGAGGAATGTTTCGCCGAGCTCTTCGAGCATTTCGGTCTGCCCGAGTCGTGGTCCTGTTTCGAAGACGTCCGGCCGGCTCTCGATCAGCTCAGAATCCGCGGGCTCGAACCGGCCATCGCTTCCAACTTCGACGCGCGTCTGCACCCGGTCTGCGATGGCCTCGCCCCGCTCGCGAAAATCCGCCCGCGTGTCGTGTCGTCCGAGGTGGGATTCCGGAAACCGTCCCGTTCGTTCTACGATGCCCTGCTGGACGAGATCGGCGCGGCGCCGGATGAAGTGCTGATGGTCGGCGACGATCTGGAAAACGACGTTCGCGGTGCCGAGTCCGCTGGAATTTGCGCCGTGCTGATTCACCGCGGCGAGGGTTCGCCACCCGCCGGTGTGGCCCTCGTGAAATCTCTGCTGGAACTGGAAACTGTCCTCTGATGAGCTCGCCCTGGGTCGCCATTCAACGAAACCCGAACTCGGGCAGCGGACGTCGGAAACGGCATCTCCTGGCGTTCGTACGGGCACTGAAAGAACGTGGCCTCAATCCGCGTCTGTTCTCGCGCCGCGAGCGGCTTGACGAAGTGCTTGCCGATCCGGCGCGGCGCGAGTCGCTGCTCTGCCTGGTCCCGGCCGGCGGAGACGGAACGGTCAGCGACGTGATGAATCGTTTTCCCGGACTGACGATCTGCCCGTTTCCACTCGGCACTGAAAACGTTTTGTGTCGCTACTTCGGCATCGGTCACGACGGAGAAAAAGTTGCGGACATGATCCTCGCCGGAAATACCAGGACGCTGGATCTGGGAGTGTTCTCCGCAGCCGGTTCGGAAAAGGAAACCCGGTTCGTTCTGATGGGCAGCGCCGGTTTTGATGCGGAGGTCATCCACCGTCTCCACCGGTCGCGGCGAGGCAACATTGGCAAACTGACCTACGCAAAGCCGATTCTGGGCACACTGACGAACTACCCGTACCCAATGATGCGAGTCTTCCTGGACGATTCCGAAACGCCGATCGAAGGCAGTCTGGTCGTGGTGTCCAACCTGGCGGCCTACGCGTTCCGTCTGCCAATCACCCCGGACGCGGTCGGAGACGACGGTCGATTTTCCGTTTGTGTGTTTGAGCGGCCCGGCAGCTTCCAGCTCGCCCGCTACTTCTGGCAGGTGATCCGGCGAAAACATTTCGACCGCCCTGGAGTTCAACACGCCACGGCTTCTCGAGTCCGCATCGAAAGTGACTCTCCCGTGCCGATGCAGATCGACGGCGAGGCGATCGGAGAAACGCCTTGCGAAATGACACTCCTGCCGGCAGCTTTGTCGATCATCGTGCCTGAATGAAGCTCCGTCCGAGCTGGACGTTTTTCCCGTCGCTCGCAGGTCGTTGAAAGCCCGTCGGTGCTGAATTATCGTCCAATCTTCTTAAACGAGCCCCGGCAGCCAGCATGCTGCAGAAACAGAAAAAGTATTTTGAACTGATTGCGGGGCAGCCCATGCCAGGAGGGCGGCTGCTCCGTTTTTTTCTGCGCGCTGCGTCAGTCCCCTATTCGATTGCCGTTCGATTTCGAAACGGGTGGATCGATCGACGGCCCGGCAGCGTGACACGGGTCGGCGTGCCGGTCATCAGTGTTGGCAACGTGACAACCGGCGGAACCGGCAAGACGCCGGTCGTCGCTTTTCTTGTGAACTGGCTCGCGGAGAGATCGCTTCGACCCGGAATCGTCAGCCGCGGCTACCGGTCACTCTCCGCCGAAGGCAACGATGAGAAGCGGGTCCTCGCCGCGCTGTGCCCCGACGTGCCTCACGTTCAGAATCGAGACCGCATCAAAGCCGCTCGCGAGTGCATCTCAAAATTCGATGCCGGCATTCTGGTCGCTGACGACGGCTTCCAGCATCGCCGTCTTGGCAGAGATCTCGACATCGTTCTGGTCGACGCGCTGAACCCGTGGGGGCACGGATTCGTCCTTCCCCGAGGTCTGCTGAGAGAACCGCTTTCCGGCCTCGAACGGGCGGACCTGGTCGTTCTGACCCGGGCCGATCAGGTTTCGGCTGACCGACGTGAGGAGATCTGGAAGGAGGCTCACCGCTGGTGCGTGCTGCCGGGCGAAGTGGAGATCTGCTTCGAACCGGACGAGCTCATTGACCTCGACGGAGCACGAACTCCGCTGCTGACTGGCGAGGGTTCAGCGGAAGATCGGTCGCCTCGGAGAGTCTTTGCGTTCTGCGGGATTGGCAACCCCGAGGGATTTCGCCGGACACTCGAAGCGGCCGGTTTCGACGTCGTTGACCTCGTGGAATTTCCAGACCACTACCATTTTTCAGAAGCCGACGTAAACGTGGTGGCCGAGCTCGCGCGGGCAGCCGGCTGCGGGCTGATCACGACGCTGAAGGATCTGGTGAAAATCGAGCAGGCTCCGCTCGGCGTTTCGCTGCACGCACTTAACATTCGAGCTCGTGTTTCGCGCGGCGGGGAACTGCTCACCGAACGACTCGAACAATTGGCCCCGCAATGCCAGGGGACGACTTAACCGAGTCCATTGGTTGACAAGGCAGCCGCAACCGTTATTTCAGCTCCATCGCGCCGCTTTTTGCGCTCACCCCGATCTCTCGATCAGAACTGCCGAGGAACACATGTCAGCGGAAGCCAGGATTATTTACACGAAAACCGACGAAGCTCCCGCTCTCGCCACGTATTCGCTGCTGCCGATTATTCGAGCTTTCACGTCCGGGGCCGGGATCGCCGTCGAAGAGCGGGACATTTCGCTCGCCGGTCGCATCCTGGCCGGCTTCCCGGAGCGGCTTGCGGAAGACCAGCGAGTTGGCGATGCGCTGGCAGAACTCGGCGAGCTCGTGAAAACGCCCGAGGCCAATGTCATCAAGCTGCCGAACATCAGCGCGTCGATTCCTCAATTGGTCGAGGCGATCAGCGAACTGCAGGAACACGGCTGCAACGTGCCGGACTATCCCGGCGATCCGCAGACCGACGAAGAAAAAGACATCCGCGCCCGCTATGCCAAAGTGCTCGGCAGTGCAGTCAACCCGGTTCTTCGTGAAGGCAATTCCGATCGCCGCGTCGCCGCTCCGGTCAAGGAGTACGCGAAGAAGAATCCCCACTCGATGGGAGCCTGGAAGTCGGATTCGAAAACTCACGTTGCTCACATGACCGAAGGCGACTTCTTCGGCAGCGAGCAGTCACACGTGATGTCCGCAGCCGGGCAGGTGCGGATCGAACTGACCGCGGCCGACGGCAGCTCGACCGTCCTGAAAGACGGGCTCAAACTTCAGGCCGGAGAAGTCATCGACGCGTCCGTGATGAGCTGTGCCGGCTTGCGAGCCTTTCTCACGCGAGAGATCGCCGACGCGAAGGCACAGGACGTCCTGCTGTCTGTTCACCTCAAAGCCACGATGATGAAGGTTTCGGACCCGATCATCTTCGGACACGCCGTCAGCGTTTTCTTCAAAGACGTGTTTGAGAAGCACGCCGCGACGTTTGATGAGCTGGGAGTGAACCCGAACAACGGCCTCGGCGATCTGTTTGGAAAACTCGCGTCGCTTCCGAATGATCAACGATCGGCGGTTCAGGCGGATATCGACGCCGCTCTGGCGGCCGGGCCTCGCCTGGCAATGGTCAACTCAGACAAGGGCATTACGAATCTGCACGTGCCAAGCGATGTCATCATCGATGCCTCGATGCCGGCCGCAATCCGGACGTCCGGTCAGATGTGGGGTCCGGACGGCAGGCCGTACGACATGAAGGCGATCATTCCGGACCGCTGCTACGCCGGCCTGTACCAGGCGACGATTGACTTCTGCAAAGAAAACGGAGCGTTCGACGTCACGACGATGGGCAACGTGGCCAACGTGGGTTTGATGGCTCAAAAGGCGGAAGAGTACGGCTCGCACGACAAGACGTTTGAGATTCCCGCCGCCGGAACAGTTCGCGTGATTGACGGTTCAGGACAGACGCTGCTGGAACACGCTGTCGAAATCGGAGACATCTGGCGGATGTGTCAGACGAAGGACGAGCCAATCCGCGACTGGGTCCGGCTTGCTGTCAGCCGCGCCCGCGCGACCGGGTCCGCAGCGATCTTCTGGCTCGATTCTGAACGGGCTCACGATGCGAGTTTGATCGGCAAGGTCAACGCTTACCTGCAGGACCACGACACAGACGGGCTCGACATTCAGATTCTCGCCCCGGAAGCGGCGACGCGCCTCACGTGCCAGCGTGTCAAAGACGGGCTCGACACGATCTCGGTGACGGGCAACGTGCTGCGGGATTACCTGACGGATCTGTTTCCGATTCTTGAACTGGGAACCAGTGCGAAGATGCTGTCGATCGTGCCGCTGCTGAAAGGTGGCGGGCTTTACGAAACCGGTGCCGGCGGTTCGGCTCCGAAGCACGTTGAGCAGTTCATTGAGGAAGGCCACCTGCGCTGGGATTCGCTCGGCGAGTTCCTGGCCCTTGCGGTGTCGCTTGAGGATCTCGGCCAGAAAACCAGCAACGAGAAAGTCGTTGTGATTGCTGCGGCGCTGAATGAGGCCACGGGAAAAGTGCTCGACGATGACCGGTCGCCCTCACGAAAAGTCAACGAGCTCGACAATCGTGGCAGCCACTTTTATCTCGCGCTGTACTGGGCCCAGGCTCTGGCGGCTCAGACGAAGAATGCGGACCTGCAGAAGCAGTTCGCCAGCGTTGCCGCACAGCTTGCCGAGAATGAAGCGAAGATTGTCGATGAGCTCAACGCCGCTCAGGGACAACCGGTCGACATCGGCGGCTATTACGACCCGGATGTGGAGAAAACGTCACAGGCCATGCGGCCGAGCGAGACGTTCAATGCTGTGCTGAGTTCGCTGTAGTCGCGACGACCTCACCGTTCCGTAGGACGGACGCCCACGTCCGTCATACCCCGCAATGATCAATCGTTTTCCCTGGGACGGACGGCCAGGCCCGGACGGACGTGGGCGTCCGTCCTACGCGGGGCGGGGTGGATTCAAACAGTGACCGACTCCAGCGGGAAGACTTCCACCTGGACGCCCTCGCTGAAAACGACGTGATCGGGAGCGCGGCCGTTGATCGGAATTCCCAGCGCGTCCGTGAGAGTCTCATTGAGTGAGGTGACCGTCGCCGTGCGGATCGGGTACGGATTGTGGCGGACTTCGCCTCGCAGCAACCCGCCGCGACCGTCATCGGCGAACAGGAGATAACGGTCGACGAGGAACCGACCCAGCTCGTCGAACTTCGCATCAAACCGCCTGGCTTCGTCCTCGCTGGATGTTGGAGGACGCAGCACGTCTTCGATCGTCGCTTCCAGTTTCACGTTGCCTTGCGGATCGGACCTGTGCTTCCGGTGGCTTTTGTAGCGAACTCCGGTGCCTTTTCTTTCCAGCTCCATTGCAGCGTGAAAGTACGGCAGGTGCCAGCGCCATCGAGCCACTTTCACCGCCGGCCAGCAGGCGGCGTCGAGCGAGAGGAATCGCACACCGATCTCACCATTCGGAGCCCGTACGTACGTTCGGATGTTTGTTTCGTGAAAGGCCGAGAAAAACGGCACGGCCGGAAACCAACTGGGCCGGACGTTGCTCATGTGAAACGCGACCAGGCCGAGCCAGGCGTCTCCATCAAATGTTGCGATCTCAAGGTGGGCCGGGATGAGCGGTGAGAGCACTTCCGGCGGGACGCGCCAGTGGACAAACAGAAGATCGGACCAGGTGTGGTAACCCATTGGCGGTCTGCCTGAGAGCCGGGCCGTGGTGATTTCCGGACGTGTGTTGAGAGTGCTGATGGTGGTTTCCTTTACGTGGGGAAACCCGTGGACCGATTCCACAGTTAACAAAAAATAATCAATCAACAGTCACGTTGAGCGTTTAATTTTCGCGGCCCCACTCTTCAAAGTCCTCGACCAGTCGCGGCGCCAGCGTGAGTGCGACCGAATCGTCATTCTTCAGGAAGACGACGCCGTCGACATCTTCCAGTGGCTGAAGAATCTGCAACACGTCGGATTCAGGAAATCGATGTGCCACGTCTTCGATGCAGACTCGCCCCTGGGCCTTCAGCAGAAATGCGACAACTCGCCCGCTGGCGGCAACGTCCATCCGCTTCAGACGCCGGACTCGCTGGCTGAGTTTGACGGCAGCGCCAAACATCCGCGGTCCCATCAGAAACATCAACGTCACAAATCGAACGAACATCGAAGCGACCTGCAGGTCGAGCAGCATGGCCAGCCCACCGCCCGCTGCTCGCGACAATGCGACTTTCTGTTCGGCGTGCTCATCACGAGTCAGCGCGTACGATTCTTCGAAATAACGACCTGCCGTAAACTGCCAGACGAAAATTGCCACCATGAAGGAGGCGGTGATCCAGTCGACGGCCGAATCCGACAATTCGAACAGTCGACCGAGCCCCAGATAAACCATCACCCACACGATCCAGTAGGTGAGAAACGTCGCGATCGCTCCGCCCGGAACAAGGAGCACCGCGCAGACAGTGTCCCAGCGGATGGCTTCCTGGACTCTCGCCGCGAACCACGATTGCAGTTTCGACGCCATCGTTATTTGCTCTTCTCGATTCGATAAACGTGTGTCTGGCTGCGGATGATCAGCGAGTTTCCAGCCACGGCCGGCGACGCATTGAAGAACCCATCGAGCTGGTTTTCCGCGACATTTTCATATTCGCGACCGGCTTTGAAGACGGTGATCTTTCCGTCCTGGGCGACCGTGTAAACGTTGTCTCCAACGGCAATCGGCGAGGACCAGCGAGCTCCTTCGATCCGTTCTTTCCAGATGACAGTCTGAATGTTTTTCGCGTCGAGGCACGTGGCGATGCCCTCGTCATTGACCATGAAGTAGAGGTCTCCGATTAGAATCTGCGAGCCTCGATTCGGAGTCATTTTCGCCTGTCGAAATTTGATGTGAGTCTTCGTGATGTCTCCTTCGCCGTTCGGGTCGACAGCGATCAGCGAATCCGGCCCGGATCCCGCACTGATATAGACGAGTCGATCGCTGACGATCGGCCGCGCGGCCGCGTTCATGCCACCGTGGTAGACGGTCCAGACGGGCTTGCCGTCGATTGCCGCGTAGGCAATCGTTGCCATGGCGAACGGACTGACGACGAGATCTCTCCCGCCGACCGTGACAATGCTCGGCGTTCCGTAGGCTTTCTTGCGGTCTCCATTGTCCGTGCCGTAGTCGACGTCGCGGTCTCTCTTCCAGACTGTTTTTCCCGTGTTTTTGTCGAGGGCGATGATGAACTGTTTGTCGTAGCCGTCGAAGTTGAGATACAGCTGGTCGCCGTGAACGACGACCGACGAGCCGGGGCCTCGCCAGTGGTGGCACTCGATGTCGGTCCGCTCCCAGAGTTTTTTTCCGGTTTTCGTGTCGACACAGGCGGTGCCGTACGAGCCGAAGTGAATGTAGAGCCGGCCTTCCTCGACCCACGGTGTGCACGAGGCAAGGCTGTTGGTCGGGTGCGTGTACTGCGGTCGGTAGACCTCAAACAGGTCGAGGTCGTGCAGGACCTTGCCGGTCTCCACATCGAGGCAGATGGCCGACAGGACCAGCGGTTTCTCCAGCGCAGGCGTCGGGCCCGGATTGGCGTTCACGTTGGTGGCTCCGGGCGGGTTCTGAATCTCGGGAGCGTTGGCCAGCCAGATCTGGTTGCCCCACACGACGGGCGACGCCCAGGCACGACCCTCAACCGGCACCTTCCAGGCAATCTCCTTTGAGCCCTCGTGAAATTTGACGGGCACGCCGACGGCCTTCGACGTGCCGTTGGCATAGGGGCCTCGAAATTGATTCCAGAACGGTTCCTCTGCGGAAGTTGTTGAGGGCAGAAGAACGGCGGAGAGCAGCAGCACAGAAGCAGGAAGTCGCATCGGAGACCTCATTCTGAGTCATGATCTGGCGGGACGAGAGGCGGCGACGGTTCACCGATGAGCCACTCTATCGGGCGATCCGATGTGCGGCAAAGCCGATGTGTGGCGAAGGATGGTCTGATTCGCCGTGTGAGATTCCTCAAGCCGTGAAATTCCCTCGCCGAGTCGATACAAGTTCGAGTCAGCCCGGAAGACCGCAGCGTAACGAGCGAACGGGAAGATTCATTGGGACGCTCACTCCACCTGTCATGTCAATCGCGTCTGGTCAAAGTCGCATCGGGCGACGATGCTCCGAGGTGGTGAGTTTTTCGAAAAATTGAAAGTAGCAGGCACACTCCGTGTGCCGTATGCCCCGAAAATACGGGGTTGAGGGCAGGTTCGGGCGGACGGCACACGGAGTGTGCCTGCCACGTTGAAAAACTCACAGTCTCGCCGGGTTTGATTCAATTTTCGATAGACCAATTCCGGGCGGTTTCTGACAGGGCCTGATCTGAGTCTGGACGATCCGTGACAAGCGAATCCCGCAATGTTGACGCTACGCGCTTCGAGCTCGCCGCTGAGGCGATCGCGTTGCGGATCCGCTGGTTTGGTGTCGCCGCCGGATTCCTGCTTGTCAATCTTCGCGAAACCGAAACGGTTCGCGACGTCACACTGCTGAACATGATCCTTGTGCTCGGCGTCGTTTACGTGGCCGTCGACACGGTGTTCAGCTTTCGCGGCAAGGTGTTTCTCAGTGACTGGCCGCTCGCCGTCTCGCTGCTCGAAGCGGTGTTCATCGGACTGCTCTGTTACTTCGACGAGGGCCAGGAGAGTGCCTTCCGCTTTTACTACTTCCTGTCGCTGGTCGTCTGCGCGATGCGGTACGCCGCGGCGATCACCTACGCGACGGTGCTGTTTCACGCCGTTAGCTACTCGATGCTGCTGCTGGTGCTGCCGACTTCAACGTCGCTGCCGTGGATTATCATGGTCGTCTCGATGGGGTGGGTGACGTGGGCGAGCACTCGGATGGCCGGTTTGATTCAAGTGGCCCGGAACCGTCTGGCCGAAGTCAACGAGCAGCTTGAACAACGCATTGCTGAACGAACCCGCGAGCTGCACGAATCTCAGGCGATGCTCGTTCAGCACGAAAAACAGGCGGCGTTCGGCCTGCTGGCTGCCGGGATCGCTCACGAGGTGGGCAACCCGCTCGCCGCGATCAGCTCACTGGTGCAGCTGCTCCGTCGGCGGTCGACCGATGAGGACACTCAGGAGCGGTACAGCCTGATCGGTGACCAGTTGCGGCGGATTCAAGGCACACTGCGGGAGCTCGTTGATTTCAGCCGACCGGCGACGACGCAGGAATCTCAGTGCAATGTGCATGAGATCGTCGAAGAAGCACTCAGCATTGCGAAGTACTACAAACGGCGAAAAGGAAAACGGATCCGGACGCGTTACGCACCGGGGCTGCCGGCAACTCGCGTGGTTCGTGACGAGCTTGTGCAGGTCTTCCTCAACCTGATTCTCAACGCGATGGATGCGACGCCGGAAGGAGGTACGATCGAGATCTTGACCTGCCTGGAATCCGGCCGGATTCGGATCACTTTTCGCGACACCGGCCTCGGCATTGCCAGCGAAAACGTCGACCAGATTTTTCAACCGTACTTCACGACGAAAACCACAGGAACCGGCCTCGGCCTGTTCGTCTGCCGACAGGTACTGGAACGATCGTCCGGCACGATTGAGCTGACGTCGACCGGTTCCGATGGAACGGCATTCTCAGTGCTGCTTGGGGACGAGTCTGTTGCCGGGCACGCAGACATTCCGGTCCCGGAGGCAGCCGTCGACCACAGCCTGTCCGTCGAAGAGTCATTCATCAGTGGCGAAGACGAGTCGTGAAATTCCCGCTGAGGAACCACTGTCGGCCGAACGCTCTGTTCGGAATTGAATCAGCTCAGAATTGAATCAGCTCAGAATTGAATCAGTGAGCCGGGTTTGAGGGCGTGCTTCGGCAGCGGATTGTCGTTGTCGAAAGTCCGCATGAGGTCGACTTCTTCAATGACGTTGCCCGTTTCGTCGTAGACACCGGTCTTCGTATCGAGCACGCCCTCCGAGTCCAGCTTCAGGTGCTTGACCATAAACGGGTACATCGCCTGCCGTTTTGAGAGCTGGTAACCGTGGCCCTCGTCGGGAAAGTGTGAGTACTCGACCTGGGAGGCTTTGTCGTAGTACGAAAAAATGTTCCGGATGTAGGGGTACTCGACCTTCGGTGTGTTCTTCGTCCAGTCGCCGCCGACAGAGATCAGTTTCAGCGGTCGCGGGGCGCAAAGTGCGGCAATCTCGACATTGTTGGTTTCCAGCAGGGCCGTCTTGTGGATCGGCATGCCGCTTTCGCAGTGGCAGCCGCCGAAGAAATGGGCAGAGACCATCACAACCGGCACGGCCACTTTGACTCGATCATCGACCGCAGTCAGCAGGAACGTCTGCGTTCCTCCACCAGAACAGCCGGTGACTCCGATTCGATCGTCATCGACGTCCGGTAACGACTGCAGAAAATCGATGGCTCGAATACTGCTCCAGGTTTGCAGCGTGAGAGCCTGCGGGTGCGTGTGGTTCCAGCCAAAGTGCTCGGAGTCTCCGAAGCCGACCATGTCGTAAGAAAAAACAACCGCTCCCATTCGGGCCAGCGTGGCGCAGCGATGCTGCTGCTCCGACCGAAGCCGACCGCCGTCCCGACCGCGGGCGTGGCCGTGCGGGCAGAGGATTCCTGCGTGAGGTCCCTTTCGATCGAGCGGGCGGTACAGGTTGCCGTAAACGAGGTAGCCCGGTCGGGCTTCGAACGCGGCCGCCTCAACGGTGTAGCCCTTGTAGCTGCGTTTGTTGCGAACGATGGAGTTGAGAGGCGTCCGCTCCGGCAACGGGTCGAGCTTTGCTCCGACGAGGATTTGCCTGCGAATCTTCGCGGCTCGGGCTTTCCACTCTTCCAGATTTGAATAGGTTGCCGCCATGCGCTTGAGCTGAAGAACGGCCTCTGCTTCGGTCTGGTAGTTGCCGACGCAAAGAGTCGGCTTCTCATCCTTCGATTCCCAGGCCCGGGCGTTTGGCGGCGAGGCAGCCAGAACGAGAATCAGTCCTGTTATGGCGGGCGAGAGCGTCTTCATCGGTGACTCCTCATGTCGAGCGGGCAAGCGGCAGGGGAAAGCGGCGGCAGGGAAAGGCGAATTCAGAAAGCAATTCGCATCGGGTCTGTCTGAGGCTACCACTCCGCTACGAGTGCCGCCAGCGGTCGGGTGGACTCAGGCTCTTGTTCATGGCCGATCTTCCGAGGTCAACAGCACTCCCGGAACGAACAGATTTCCTGGCACGGTCAATTGTTTCGGAACCGTCATTTTTCAGAGACAACTCTCGTGGCCGCACCGCTCCTCTTCGTCAGACGGCGATGTGTCGATCGCGCGGTCGGCTCCGCGATTTGCGGAAATCTCCAGGATTCGCCGAGTTTCTTCGTTGTAAATATTTCGTAACGGCGACGACTGCTGGAATGAATGCTGTTGCGTGGCCACTCGGCCGAGCATAGGCTCACGATGGCTTCTATGGGCCTCAAAACGACCTGACGGGGAGACGGAAAATGAGTGGTTCGCGAGTCACGCAGCAAAGATCACAGGTGAAAGCTCTTGCCGCCTGGGGGGCACTGGCATTTGGCGGCGCAGGAGTGTTCGCGCTGGCGACGAATGCGGCGGATGAGCCGGTCGAACAACGGGCTCAGAAGGCTGCTGCGGCCAAAGTCGTCTCGATCGATGGGGCGGAGATTTTTGCTCGCGAGTGGATCCCCGGCGACGCGAGATCGCACGGCGGTGACGGGCTCGGTCCGGTCTTCAATGACAGCTCCTGCGTGGCCTGCCACAACCAGGGCGGAGTCGGTGGCGGTGGCCCAGCGAGCAAAAACGTTGACATCGTGACGGCGTTTCACGCACCGGTGAATCAGCAGCAACGCGGTGGAAATTCCGTGCGGGTTCCGACGACTCTCCCGGGGCTCGTGTTTCAGTCGGTCTTTGGGCAACTGGACAACGTTCCGGTGCAGCAGGCTGCCGATGCCGCTGCTGAGGATCAGGCCGATCCTGCTGGCGATCCGAAAGAGCAGCTCGCTGGCGCAGAACGAGCCGCTGAACAGCGTAAAAAACAGGCTGAGCTTCAGAAGAAACTGATGGAAGCGGACCGCAAGCGGCTCGCGAAACTGCATCCGGGATTCGCATTTGCTAACAGCGTCGTTTTGCACAAAGACGCGACCTATGGTGGCTATCAGACGTGGCGAAGCCAGGTTGGCGGAATGCAGTTCGGTGGATTTCAGCAGGCAACTCAGGTTCAGATGTTTGTGTCGGATGGTGCAGACGTGGTGGGGACAGAGGCGGTTGCATCAAATCCGTCGAACGGCGCCCTGCTGATGAATCAGCTGAAGCAGGAAGTTCAGTTCGGTTCCAATAGAGGTAACAATACGTCAATGCGGCAGGGCAGTTTTGTTGTCACAAAGTCGCAGCGAAACACGACCGCACTGTTTGGAGCGGGCCTGATCGACTCCATTTCGGAAGAGACGCTGGTCGCGCTGGAGGAAGCTCAGTCGAAGAATCCGCTCATCAGTGGTCGCGTCGCACGTCTGAAAGACGGCTCGCCAGGCCGCTTCGGCTGGAAAGCTCAGAAGTCGAGCCTCGGTGATTTCGTTCTGACGGCGTGTGCTGTCGAAGTCGGACTCAACGTGCCGGAGCATCCGCAGGCCGGGCTTCCCCAGGACCTGAATTACAAACCAGCCGGCCTGGACCTGAACCAGGATCAGTGCAATGCACTGATTGGCTACATTGCAGGTCTGCCTGCTCCGGCGCAGCGGAAGTTCGGTGACGACACGGACAGGAACTACATCCACGGCGGGCAGGCTCTGTTCGCGAAGGCTGGCTGTGCGGACTGCCATGTTGAAAAAGTTGGCGAAGTCGCCGGAATTTTCAGCGACCTGCTTCTGCATGACATGGGGCCTGAACTTGGCGACACCGGCAGCTACGACGTGTTCATTCCGGATTCGACTCCGGAAGGCGAACTGCTGCTGACCGGCGACCCCGATCAACAGAAGAAGCTCACGGGCGCGACTCGACAGGAATGGCGAACGACACCGCTGTGGGGTGTTCGTGACTCGGCCCCGTACCTGCATGACGGTCGGGCAGCGACGCTGGCTCAGGCGATCGCGATGCACGGCGGAGAAGCTCAGACATCAACTCAGAAGTTCTTTGCTCTGTCTGACGCCGAGCGGTTCCAGGTGATCTCGTTCATGAAATCGCTGATCGCTCCGACTCAGGAAGCGGAGAAAACCCGGAAGGTGGCTTCCGCTCGCTGATTAGAGTTTGATTTAGAATTGCCGCGGCGAATGGGAGTGAACCTCGCGTTCGCCGTTTCTTTTATCTGCTGCCTGGCTCCCCCTCGCGAGCGTTGATCGCTGCGGGAGAATGGCCTTCCAGGTTCCCTCAACTGGATTCGCACCGAGGATTGACTCATGGCAACTGGATTTTCGCTTTCCTTCCTCTCGATGTTCGGCACGATGCTGATTGCCGGCGGTCTGTCCGGCCTTCCACTGGGAATTCCGCCGGCTGAGCCTGATCCGGCGATGGCCCGAGTGGCTCCGGAAGAATGCCTCTTCTACCTGTCCTGGAGCGGGATGGCCGATGCGTCGCCAGACAGCCCGAATCACACCGAGCGGCTGCTGGCTGAACCGGAAGTTCGGCGTTTCATCAAAGAAGTGACCGATCGCCTGAACGCGGCTCTGCAGCAGGGAGCCGGCGAGGGCGAGAAGGCTCGCAAGGTTGCGGAGATCACGCCGCGAATGCTAATGCAGATCGCGGTGAATCCGACAGCGGTCTTCGCCGGCAAGTTCAATGCTGGTCCAACCGCGACGACGGTTCCCGTCGGCATTGTGGTCAATCTGGGCGACGAAGCCGGAGCGTTTGAAAAGGACCTGATGGCGGTTCTGGAGATCTTAACCGAGCAGCCTGTGCCGCGGTCGGTGAATGGCGTGCGGACTCTGGATACGCCGCCGGGCGTTCCGACGATTCAATGGACGATCGATAACGGCTACTTCATTCTTGGAGTCAGCGAAGGCACGATCGCGGAAATTCAGGAGCGAATGTCGGGCAAGGTCGTTCCCAACTGGCTCGCAAGAATTCGCGACCGGTTGCCGATGGACCGGGTGGCGTCGGTGACCTTTATCAACACAAAAGAGATCCTCGCGGCGGCGGCCCCTTTCTTCATGATGGCTGGCCCCGAAACCGGCAACATGGTCAAGTCGCTCGGCCTGTCCAATCTGGAATCCGTCGTCAACGTGACCGGGATGACGGAATCCGGCATCGCAAGTCGAACGTGGCTGCACATCGATGGGAAGCCGACCGGGTTGTTTGCGATGCTCGGTGCCGAACCGATTCAGGCGGCCGACCTGGAGGTTGTTCCGGCTGACGCGACGATCGCTCTGGCGGCAAAGGTGGATGCTTCGAAACTCTTTGAGCAGTTTCTTTCTCTGATCGACACGATCGAGCCTCGATCGGCGGGGCGTAGGAGGCAGGAGCTCGCCGGCATTTCGGAAGAAATCGGGTTCAGCATTGAGAACGACCTGATCGGTTCACTGGGTGATACGTGGAACATCTATCAGTCGCCGAGTGAAGGAGGCCCGTTGTTCACAAACTGGACCGGCGTTGTCAGCGTGAAAAACCCGGCCCGCCTCCGCGCAGTCTCGCAGACAATTGTGAAGAGCGCCCGCATTTTTGAGCAGCAGATGATGGCCAGGCAGGGACGCCGTCCCCGGACGGTTGGCCTGCGGACAATGACCGTCGGTGGCCACAGCATTCACTTCATGAATTCCATCGGTGAGGAAATTCCATTTGCGCCCGCGTGGTGCATCACTGACACACACCTGGTGGTTTCGCTGTTTCCTCAGGGAGTCGCCGCATTTCTTAACCGGAAGCCGGGGACGGACAATCTTTCTTCGCTGCCTCACATTCAGCAGGCTCTGAAGGCAGATGTTCCTCCGACAAAGCTGGTGCATATCGACTCGGCGAAGGTCTGCCGCACGACGTACCCGCTGGTCCTGATGGGAGCCAACGTGCTGTTTTCCGAACTGCAGCGCGAGGGGGTCGACATCAACATTTCTGTCATGCCCGATGGTGAGTCAATCGCCCGGCACCTTCAGCCAGCCATGACAACCGTGACGAGCCATGACGACGGAATTGAAGTTGTGTCGACGCGGACTCTGCCGATCAGTGTTGGCGTCGGGAGCACGCTGCTGCCGGCGTTCTTTGTGGCCGGTGTCTCCAACTCCCGGATGACCCGTTTCGGGCAGCCGAGTTCGCCGGGACTGCTTGATGTTCTCTCGCCGAAACGTGCCCAGCGAAACATGGCGACGAACAATCTGAAGCAGATCGGCCTCGCCATGCACAACTTCCACGATGTCCATAATCGTTTTCCGGCAGCATCGACCAAAGATGGCGATGGAAAGCCTTTGCTGAGCTGGCGTGTGCAGTTGTTGCCGTTTCTCGAAGAAGCGCCCCTGTTCCAGGAATTCCATATGGACGAGCCGTGGGACAGTCCGCACAACAAGGCTCTCATCCCGCGCATGCCGAAATCGCTGCTGGCTCCGGGAAGCAAAGCGGGCGAGGGGAAAACGAACTACATCGGCCTGCGACACAAGAACGGAATCTTTCACAGCGAAGACGGGACCCGGCTTCGTGACATTACCGACGGCACGAGCAATACGATCATGGCCGTCGAAGCGGATGACGATCACGCGGTCATCTGGACGAAGCCGGATGATCTTGAGTTCGACGAGAAGAAGCCTCACACGGGACTCGGTGGCCTGCGGACCGCCGGCTTCCTCACGGTCTTCTGTGACGGAGCGGTGCAATTTATTCCGTCGACAATCGATGCTCAGACGCTGGTGCGACTCGTCCTGCGAAACGACGGCCAGCCGGTTGACTTCAACCAGTTCCGGGGAGGTGCCGCAACACAGCGGGTCCGCGTGATCCGAGGTTTTGACGTTCTTGACGCGGTTCCGCAGGAAGTGGAGGACGTTCAAGAGGCGGTCCCGGCTCGTTCGCGTCGCGATGCCCCGTCGACAAAGCCACTGCAACAGCAGAGCCCGTAGGGCAACGTTTGGCGAAGGGGCGTCCGTCCTACGGGACGGTTCAGATCCTGCGCCCGTTACAGCAACTCGGTCAGCACCCGGCCATCGTTGACGATTTTTACCGGTCGGCCTTCCGGGGTGTAGAACTCATCCTTGCCGTCGATGCCCAGCAGGCTGTACATCGTGGCGGAGAGGTCTTCCGGGCCAACTGGATCAGCGGCGGGACGTTCGCCCTTCGAGTTCGTTGCCCCGATGACTCGACCGGGTTTGATGCCGCCTCCAGCAAGCAGGATGCAGTTGGACGGGCCCCAGTGATCGCGGCCGGCGTACTGGTTGACTCGGGGAGTCCGGCCGAATTCGCCCATCACGCAGACAAGAGTCGTGTCGAGCATGCCGCGCTGTTCGAGGTCTCGCAGCAGCATCGGCAGGCCGGAGTCCAGGTGCGGCAGCAGGTCGTCTTTGAGAACCGTGAAATTGTTGTAGTGCGTGTCCCAGTTTGTGTGGTCGATCGTCACGCAGCGGACTCCGGCTTCGACAAGGCGTCTTGCCATCAGGCACGACTGGCCAAGCGAGTGGCGACCGTACTCGTCACGAACGGCTGTCGATTCCGCCTCAATGTCGAAGGCGATTTTTGTCGCGGGAGACGTGACCAGGTCGAACGCTTTTTTCTGAAACGTTGTCAGCGCGAGGGCTCCGGAATTGACGGCCGCCTCACCGCTTTTTTGAAAACGGTCGACCGATTTCATCAGCTGGCGGCGCGAGTCCAGTCGAGTCGAATCGACCGTCAGTGGCGGCACGAGGTCGGGCACCGAAAAGTCGGGAGCGTTCGGGTCTGCGTCGACAACGAACGGGGCGTAATTCGATCCGAGATAAGCCGATCCGCCCGAGTTGTGCATCTTCGGCAGACACACGTACGGCGGCACCGAGCCGCGCGGGCCGAGCGTTTTGGCGATAATCGATCCGTGAGCCGGATAGTGGTTGTTCGGTTTCAAACCGCCGTTGAAGCCGGCTCGCGGTGCGTAGCCCGTCAACATGTAGTGGTCCGCCGGGCCATGGCCGGAATCGTGGTGAGTGAAGTTTCGCAGCAGCGAGAATCGGTCGGCGACTTTCGCAAGCCCAGGTGTGTGCTCACAGACCTGCATCCCAGGCACGACCGTGTCGATCGGTTTGAACTCGCCCCGAAACTCGGCCGGGGCGTTCGGTTTCAAGTCGAGCGTATCAATGGTGCTCAGTCCGCCCTGCAGAAACAGGATGATCAGCGAAACATCGTCTCGCGACGTATCGACCCCGTGCTGTGCGGCTGCGTCGGCCGCGAGCAGTTGCGGAAGTCCGATCGAACCGGCCAGGGAACTACCCAGGCCGACTCGCAGAGCATTCCGGCGGGAAATCCTGTCGCAGTAGTTTCGGTGTCCGTTCATGGCGTTTCTCCCGCACGAATCCTGTCATGCGATACTGATTTGGTGTTTCGTGGATCGGCGTGACTGCGTTTGCCTCTGAAATCTTCGGCGTCCCGGGCGGAATAGAATCAGGCGGAACCCGGCTTTACGGGATCTCTACAGGATGCGATTCCAGACACGTCAGATAAACCGACTCTAATGTGACGCGCTGATGTGGATTCGGTCAAGGTGGTGATGGAGAGCGGTCGGTTGTCCCACAGCGGCACTGGGGGTCACAAAGGAAGCGGTTATCACGGCGTTGGCCGTTTTGTGATTCGGTAGACGTCGATCCTCGAGTGGTCGTCCTGGAGGACTCGGTCCAGGAAGAACGATCCGGATTCGGGGTTATTGAGCTTTTCCTCGTCGAAACGCGACCGGTCGACGATCACAAGATCGACGTTGGTTTCAGTGAGAGTCGCGAGCTGTTCAGGGGTAGCGAAATTGTTCGAGACGGCTCGGCGCAGGTCGAAGTAGCTGGCAGGAAAAAAACCGGAGTAGCCGTCGATCATTGGGATGCCGTGAAACGTCTGAAAGTACATCCAGTCCGCCGTCACCCGGAAATCGGCGACGCTGTTTGAGGCGGCCATCGGAAGGCAGAGAATCGCTTTTCCGGCGAGGGTGTTCTGCCTGACGAAATGGATCCAGGCAGTGTGTTCTCTGGCGTTGGGAAGCTCGGCGACTTCGACTTCTTTGGGGAGTGTTTCAAACGTCGCGACGGCTCCGAGGACAATCAGCGTCCCGGAAAACCCGAGTGTTCTCCATGGGCGAAACCGAGCTTCACGGGGCGTCGGGCCTCGTCGCGTCAGTCGGTTGAGGAAGGCGATGTCCGCAAGGAAAGAACGTAGCCGCCCGGAGTCGCGGTGTTTTTGCAGTCGCCGGTGTTTTTGCAGCAGCCTCAGTGAGACGAGCAGCCAGTGCAGTCCCTGCGCAGCGAACAGCACGGCGGCCATCTGCACGAAGAATGCGAAACGGAACGCGCTGCGAACCTGCGAAAATCCGGGCACCACGTCTGCCAGCGTCAGCCAGGGCTGCCACTCGAAAACGCTGAGGTTGGTGCCAAGCGACAAAAGAAATGCCAGCAGCGCGGTCGCCAGCAAAAAGATCGTCCAGCGGCGGCAGCGGAGTCGACTGAGGCCGAAGCCGATTCCGATCGCGGCCAGCGTGATCTTCAGCCAGCCAGGTGAGAGTTTCAGCCGATCCTTCTTGACCGAAAGCTGCGGCGTAATGAGCTGCGGGGTGTACGTTGTCAGGTAGTCCTGAGGCTTTGCCGAGAGCTTCTCGACGGTGGTTTCCGGTCGGCTGAATTCGTGTGTCTCGGCCGCCGATCTCAGCGCGAGGATGACCGGGCCGGTGAGCAGTCCCGCAACGACCAGCATTCCCGCCAGGCCAGTCCAGGTTTTTCTGCAGCGCCACCTTCGAGGCGAAATCCACGCCGTTCCGGCCAGCAGAACGGCAAGGAACAGGCCGTGGTGACCACACATCAGGAAGGAAACCCCAAAGGCGGCTCCTGCTTCGACGCCTCTTCGAAGCGAGGGCCGGCGTCCGAGCTTTGTCAGTGCCAGCCACGTCCACAGGATTCCCCAGACCGGCAACAGCTGCACAACGTCGCGTTGCCAGTGGACGATCGGCAACAGCAGCATCGCCGCTCCGCCTCCGGCTGCGATGTATTTTTCAACGCGAAGAAAACGCAGCAGTCGCCAGGTCAGGACCGCGTTCAGGACCAGGCCCAGCCACAGATAAATGTTGTAAGCGAGAATTCGAGAGCCAGTCAGCCAGACGACGGCAGCGACAGCCAGAGTTGTTGGTTGCGGCTCCGAAAAAGCGAACGCCGATTCCGTCGGATGAAAGATCGGAGCGTTCCAGTAGGTCCGACTGGGCTGGTGGGGATGACTCAGGAACCAGTCCGAATTCCACCAGACGGTCCACACATTGAACATGGGAACGGTCGCGCCGGGGCTGGCTCCCAGAGGGACGGTCGTCAGCGGGCTTCGAGCGAGCGGCCAGGTGGACCACACGGCAAGAACGCAGTACAGGATGAGAATGGCGAATGGTTCGCAGAATTTTCTCGTCCGAAATTTCGCCAGCCGGTCGGTCATCAGCAGTGAGTTTTCCTGAATATCTGGTGGAAGCGTGCCTGAGATCACGTCCCGTGAATACGTTTGGAAATAGTCGCCCGAAGCGCCAGTGAGAGGGCCACCTGGAGATAGACTCGTTTTCCAGCGTCGAATGGGTCCTCTCGCTGGCGTTTCGGGCTGCCGTGAATTCGCTCCCGATCCACTTTACGATCCCCGAATGAAGTCGGAAATGACAGACACTGCATCGTCGTCAGGCCGGTCGCGCCGTGTGGGAATTGTGATCGTAGCGGCACTGGTTGCTGGCTTGTGCTCTGTCGCTGGCTGGTATTTTTTCGGACCGAGTGAAAATGAGGTCGCCGAGGTGTGGCCGCCGGGTGTGGTCGTGGCACCTTACGAGCCCCCCTCGACGGAAGGCTATGCTGGCAGCCAGTCGTGCGCCGCGTGTCACGAGGAAATCGTTGAGCTGTACCGAACGAGCCCGATGTCGCAGTCGATCACGCTTGTAGATCCGGTTGCGCAGGAAGGGTTGCTTCCGATCGAGCAGCGTCGTGTGATCGGGCGTCAGCGATTCTTTGAGGTCGATGTCGAGGATGGCGTCATGCGGCATCACGAAAAAATGCTCGACAAATCGGGCAGCCTGATTTACGACCAGGCGGTGCCCATGGATTATGTCGTCGGGTCGGGCAGCGATGCGAAGTCGTACATTTACCAGCGCGGTTCGCAGTTACTGATGTCGCCTCTCAACTGGTACTCGAAGAAAAAAGTCTGGGACGTCGCGCCGGGATATTCTCCGGATGACGCTCGCCGTTTCGACCGACTGGTGAACGATGAGTGTCTCAGTTGTCACACCGGTCGGCCCGCGGTCGTCGGGCGAGGCCTCGATCAGTTTCAGAAGCCAGCGTTTCATGAGATGTCGATCGGCTGTGAGAACTGTCACGGTCCGGCAAAGCAGCACATCGAATTTCACGAGCTGGCTGGCGGCACGTCTGGAAAAGATCCGATCGTGAATCCCGCAAAGCTGGATCCGGAACTCCGCGAGAGTGTCTGTAATCAGTGCCACCACTTGACGGCCGCACGAGTGCTGCGCCACGGGCGAACGCATTTTGATTTTCGGCCCGGTATGAACGTCGACGAAATCTGGACCCTCATGGATGCGACCTCGGACGTCAGCGGTGACGGGGAAGTCACCTCGGTCAGCCACGTTCAGCAGATGCGCCGCAGCCGCTGCTTTGTCGAGAGCGAGGGACAGCTTGGGTGCATTTCCTGCCACGATGCTCACAGCGTTCCGTCGGAAATCGAGCGGGCTGACTTCTACCGGAAGCGATGTTTGACCTGTCATGACGACTCGTCCTGCGAGGCTCCGCGTGAGCTTCGGCAGGCAGAGAGCGATTCGTGCATCGTGTGCCACATGCCGGCTGGAAATTCCAACAATGTGACTCACGTGTCGGTGACTGATCATCGCGTGGTCCGCAGGCGCGATGAGGCGGCAGTCGAGAAAGCCGATCCGGCCGCGATGCTGGCACTGCCGGAGAACGCTCGCAAAATGCCGAAGTGGGAGCGGGATCGAGCGTTCCTCGTCGGAAACTGGGGATACCGTTCCCGGTCGGGCGCGCAACCCGGAATCGACATCATTTCCGGACTGGTTGAGCTTTCGAAAACGGGACCGGAGGACCGGGCGATTCTTGAAGCTCTGGCACTGTCCGCGCTGCAGGGGAAAGCCGACGACACGGCTCAGAAGCTGTTTGAGCGTCTGTTGAAGATTCCTGAAGCGGAGATTCCGGCGGTCGATAACCTGCTCAACATTCACTACCGAGCGGCGAGGTTTGATCGTGCGCTGGTTCTGACGGACCGGCTTCTGAAAGTGGATCCGGGTTCGGCCCGCATCCTGGCATTGCGGGCGGATATCCTTTTGAATCTGGACCGCCGCGACGAGGCTCTCGCCGCAGCGGAACAGGCACTCAGGCTGCACCCGACTTTTGTTGAGGTTCGCGTGTGGCTGATACGGCAGCTCGACCGGGCCGGACGGGAAGCGGATCGAAAGCGGCACGAGGAGATTCTGCAGAAAATGCAGACCGCAACTCTGCCGTCCGATTCGACTTCAATTTCAATGCCCGAAACAAAGCCCGAAACTTCCCTGGATAGACCGTCCCCATGATTGAACAGGAAAATCCCGAGGAGGCTGCTGACGTCGACACTTCTGCGAACGGGGCAGAACGAGCGTTCGAAACCGTCGAGGGGGCAACCACGAGAGCGCCATCGATTGAGGCTGCTCCCGTCGAGGCCGAAATGACTGAGTCCGAAGCGGCAAGTTCCCGCCGACGCGGGTTGCTGTGGTTCATCGTGGCGGTTGGAGTTCTCATCGCGGTTGGAGTCGCGCTTCTGTTCCGGGATCCGCCACTCCCGCCGGGCCTCTCGCCCGAGGAGTTTGCCGCTGCCTCCGAAAAATTTCAGTCGCTCTACAAAAAGGAACCCAACCGGATCGACGTGCTGTCACTCGCTGCCGAGCTGGCCGTGGCGGAAGGGCGTCCGGCAGACGCCGTTGCGTGCTTTGCGGAAATTCCCAGCAGCCATCCTCGTTACGGTCTGTCTGCGCGGCTGCAGGAAGGGCATGTGCTGCTTGAACTGAACCGGGCGGTCGAGGCGGAAGCGTCTTTGCGGGCGTACCTGTCCCTGGCGGCTCAGACGCGGGGCGTGCCGCCTCTCGATGTGTACGCGGCCCGCAGCCGGCTTGCGTTTATTCTGTCGGTCGAGCTTCGGATGGAGGAACGGCAGTCGCTGCTCGCGTCGGCTCACGAAAGTGGAACCGTCAGCCTGTTTGATTCGAAGCAGTTTTTCTTTCCACACCTCCTCCTCTGGCATTCGAAAACGGGTAGCGAACAACTGGATCTGTTTCTGAAAGAGGACCCGGATAACCGACATTTGCGGCTGGCCCGTGCCCGCTACCTCACGTTTCAGGGCGAGCCGGAGGAAGCGTTGGTCGTTCTGAATAAACTGCTCGCCGACGACCCGAAGGATCTTGCGGTGGTCGCCGCCGTGCTGGAGTGCCATTTTGAGGCGGGCGACCGGGACTCACTGGCCGACTTCTTTGTATCCGTTCCGGAATACCTCGTCGGGGAGCCATGGCTGCTGACTCGAATGCGAGGTCACTTTGCGATGGAGCAGAAGAAGTGGAAGGAAGCCGTGCCGCGGTTTGAGCAGGTCCTTTCTGCGGACCGGACGAATCCGTCGGCACAAAGCGCCCTTGCGAGAGCGCTGCGAGCACTGAATCAGCCCGAGGCGGCCGAGGCAGCGACGGCCCGTTCTGCGACGCTCGCAAAAATTCGCGCGGGTCTCACACGGGAAGAGGGACTGGAAGAACTGGCCGTGAACTGCGAACAAATCGGTATGCCGGACGCGGCTGTGGTCTTCCGCCGTCATCGGGAAACGATTCAGCGAGCGGCCTCGCAGACTTTTCAATCTGGTCTGCCTGGTGAAAAGTCTGGACGGTAAGCTTTTTGGTCGTCTCGCCACCTGCGACTGGTGGTGAGATCAGAATCAACTCGCCCCGACCCCAGCGACCAGACTCCGGTTCAATGCGATTCCGTCAGCTGCCATCGATCCTGCCGCTGCTTCTAGCCGTCACTCTTGTGAGTGGCTGCGGGTCGGACAACGAAGAGAATCTGCAGGACGGTTCTCAGTCGGCAGCCTCGTCAGCGGGTCACCCGTCAGCGGGTCACCCGTCAGGGGCGAATCGGTCAGGGGCGAATCGGTCAGGGGCGAATCGGTCAGGGGCGAATCGTTCGGGGGCGAATCGTTCGGGGGCGAATCGTTCGGGGGCGAATCCTCAACCGGGGCAAAAAACAAAGGCGGGTTCCGACTCGAAACCGCCGGGACTCATTCCGTCTTTCCGAATGCTCGGTCCGGAATCGGGTTTTGCATTTCAGAGGTTCGACGATATTCAGGGACAGCGACGAATCCTCGAGACCAACGGAGGGGGTGTCGCTCTCTTTGACTTCGACGGTGATGGCCTGCTGGATATCTACATGACAAACGGCTGCCGATTGCCGGTGAGGCTTGATGATCACAGCACGCCGGGCGAACTGTTCCGGAACCTCGGTGGAATGAAGTTTGAGCCGATCGCGAGCGACTCACTGCTGGTTCAGTTTGGTCAGACACACGGTTGCGCGGTCGGAGATTTCAACGCGGACGGCTTCGACGATCTCTACCTGACGGCGTTTGGCCGGAACACATTCTGGCAGAACAACGGCGACGGCACTTTCAGCGACGTGACAGACTCAACCGGATCCGCCGTTCCGCAGTGGAGCTCGAGCGCGGCTTTTGCGGACCTCAACGGAGACGGGCACCTCGACCTGTATGTCGTGAATTATCTGGATGAGTCGGACGAGTCGCCCAGGCTCTGCCCGGAAAAAAGAAGCCCGGACGGCTATACCGGTTGTCCACCGACGCTGTTTGACGGCGTCGACGATGTGCTCTTCCTTTCGGACGGAGCCGGACGACTGGTCGACTGTACGAAAGCGTGCGGCATCGACGGGCTGAACGGGAAAGGTCTTGGCGTTGCGGTCGTTGACCTCGACGGAGATTTGAAACCGGAGATTTACGTCGCAAACGACGGAGAGGCCAATTTTCTTTTCGGTCCTCCAGTCGAGGGGGTGCGATCCACGCTCGTCCCTGGACTCGGGGCTGTGCCGCGGTTTGAAGATCGCGCCCTGGCGGGGGCGGTCGCTCTCAATGAAGACGGGTTCGCTCAGGCCAGCATGGGAATCGCCGTCGGAGACTGTGATCGAAACGGGCTCGCCGATCTGTTCCTCACCCATTTTTTCGGAGACACGAACACCCTGTACCTCAATCGGGGAAATTTCACGTTTGAGGACTCCACACGCGGAAGCCGTCTTGGCACGACAAGTCGGCAGTCGCTCGGGTTTGGGACGGCGTTTCTGGATTGTGACAACAACGGCTGGCTGGATCTGATCGTGGCGAATGGACATGTCGATGACAGAACCTGGCTGAGGAATGAGCCCTACCGAATGCGACCTCAACTTTACAGAAGCCGGCGCGATGGAAGTTTCGAGGACGTTTCTGACTGGAGCGGTGAGTTTTTTCGGAAGGCGTGGATTGGTCGGGGACTGGCCATCGGCGACCTCGATCGCGACGGAAGGATCGACGCGGTGGTTTCTCACCAGCAGGATTCGTCAGTCGCCCTTCAGAACGAAACCGCAGGGGGAAATTCGATCGTCCTGCGGCTGGTCGGGACGAGATCAAATCGAAACGGGATCGGAACTGTTGTGGAGGTCGTATCCGATGTGGTTCCCCTGCGACGCGAACTTGTAGGTGGTGCGGGATTCCAGTCGGCATCCGCGCAGGAAATCCATTTGGGGCTCCAAAAGAGGTCCGACCTGACAATTCGAATCAACTGGCCTTCAGGCAGTGTGGATACGCATACTCGGACAAATCCGGGCGTGTGGACGGCAATCGAACGGCAGGGCCCGCTTCGTACGAAGTGATTTTCGATGCAAATCCTCATGCATTTTCTGAGGGATGAGTTGGTGTTCGGAGTAGAGTTCAGTTAGAAATCCTCGCTCAAATCGTCCAGACTGCCGCGCATAAAGTCCATCAGGACGAAGTCTGTGACGCTCCACGTGTTTTTCGGTCTCTTTCTGCGTCCGCGTTTTTTCGGGTTCATCATATTTTGAGTGACGCCTGGTGTTCCAGGCGTGCGATGTGTTGTACTTTTTCTTTTTTTCAGTCATGAAAGGTTTGCCATGCGAACAATTCGACGTTCCCGGACGCATCGATTAGATGCGTTCACACTGATTGAGCTGCTGGTGGTGATTGCGATCATCGCCATTCTGGTCGCTCTGCTGCTGCCTGCCGTGCAGCAGGCTCGTGAAGCGGCCCGCCGTGCTCAGTGCAAAAACAACCTGAAGCAGCTGGGGATTGCACTGCACAACTACGAAGAAATCTTCAAGACGCTTCCGCCTGGCGAAACGTACTCGAATGTGCCTGGTGGACGTCTCAGCGGTTTCGTGGGCATGCTTCCGTTCCTTGATCAGGCGGGTGCGTATGACGAATGGGAGAAAACCGGCCGAAATCGTCGTCCCTGGGAAGACAACTACTCAGTCTGGAGAATGCAGTTGCCAGGGCTCCTTTGCCCTTCAGACAGCCCCAATACTGCATCGCGGCGCACTGGTCGGACCAGTTATGTTTTCAGTCGTGGTGATAGCAGCTGGGATCATAATCAATGGGCTGGAAACGGCGGCCGCGGACTGCGAGGGATGTTCACCGGGTTCGGTGACAACCCGAACGACAGTAACCACGGTGGATGTATGACCTTTGCCATGGTGTCGGACGGTCTGAGCAATACGATTGCGATGTCTGAGCGAATTCAGGCCAAATCAGGCAGTCGGCGACTGGACGACGGAATCGTCATTCGAAGTGCTGGTGGCAATTTGCGAAATAACCCGGCACTGGGGGCGAAGAACCGACTCAACGCCGCTGGCGACGAGTGCAGAGACAATACCTACTCGAACTGGTCGGGTGAGCGCTGGGCGGATGGAGCTCCCGCGTTTACCGGATGCACGACCGTTCTCGGTCCGAATCAAGGGTGCTTTGTCCAGGGCGGCTGGGATGGAGAAGACGGGATTTTTGAGCCTTCCAGCAAGCACACTGGCGGGATTCATGCTCTGATGGGTGACGGAGGAGTTCATTTCATCAGTGAGAACATTGACACGGGCAATACAGCGGCCCGCGTACCAACTGGTGGTGGAAAAAGTCCATACGGAGTCTGGGGCGCGCTTGGATCGCGAGCCGGAAACGACATCGTGGGGCCTTTCTGATTCTGCTGGCGTGACGCGACATATTTGGTTTTGCAGGGGCTACGCGATGTAGCCCCTGTTTTTAAATAGTTGAGGCGATCAATGAATTACGGATTTGCGAAAATTTTGGCGGTCATCATTCTGCTTGGGGCTATTGTCGGTTGCTCGGGAGACGGTACGGCAGGTCGCAAACCAACCCACGCGGTGCAGGGGACTGTGACTTTAGCCGGGGCTCCAGTTGCCAATGCAACGGTGATGTTTACTCCCGCCGGATCAGATCAGCGCGTGGCGACGGGACAAACCGACGACAACGGCAAATACACCCTGACGACGTATGACACCGGGGATGGAGCGATTGTCGGGGAGTATCGAGTACTTGTGATCAGAAGCGCAAAAAAGGCGGATACGGGAAAAGCAGTGACGGATCATGATGCGTTTCAGAAGGCACGCGCCAGTGGATCGGATCCCACTGCCACCGGCTCGCATGATGCGGCCGAGAGTTCCGCAGGCAGTGTGTCCAGCCTTCCGGGAAAGTACGCGGATGTCGACAGCACTGATCTGACAGGGATCGTGGAAGCCGGCAAAGAAAACGTCATCGACCTGAAGCTGGAACTGTAAGTCGCCGGGAATGTCGCTCCCCATGGCAAATGAACGCAGGGCACATTTGCGTAAGTCCAGAATCGTGTCCGCTTCTGCTGTGGTGGCGGCATTGTGCGTTGGTGCCGTATTCTGGTGGACAGGACCTTCGGCCCAGGACTCGCTTGATCTGGCTCGGGTTGCCCTCCTGAAAGGCGACTATTCAGACGCCGAAAGATATGCGAGTGCCGTCCCAGAGCAGGACACCCTGTGGGTGGAGGCCCGGCTCATCGCCGGGCAGGCTGCGTTCAGAGCTGACGAACTTGAAAAGGCAATTCAATATTTCCTGCAGATCCCTCGGGACGATACAGAGCGAAGTCTCACGGCCGTCTACGAACTCGGTGAGGCTTATCGACTTTCTGGACAGCTGTTCCGAGCTGAAGAGTGCTTTGAGCACGTTCTCGCGAGCAAGCCGGACCATCTGTTGGCGCACGCGCGGGTCGCATTCTTAAGGGGATTCAGCGGCCGCCGCTGGGAGTCTCTGCCTCATTTATGGGCACTTGTTGGTTACGGCGAAATCACGACTGACGGGCTGTCCTTAATTGGGGACGCTGAGCGTCCGGTCGAGCAACCGGAATTTCTGCTGCAGTGCCGCAACCGTTCCCCTGACGATGTTTACGTGCGGCTTGCACATGTTTCCAACGAGATCGCCAAGGGGCGTTTGGATGGATGCAGAGAGATTCTGACTTCCGTTGTTCAAGCTCAACCAGAGATTCTGTCCGCGCAGGCAAAACTGGGTGAACTGCTGGTCGATGATGATTTTGCATTCGTGAAATGGCATCGCCAGTTGCCGGAGGGAGCGAACGGTCATCCAGACATCTGGTTTGTTCGTGGGCTCTTTGCAAGAAAGCACGGCGAGCTGCAGATCGCGGCTCGCTGCAGTTGGGAGGCGGTGAAGATTGCACCATCGCATCGGCGGGCAAATTACCAGCTTGGCCAGGTCTTGACCGTATTGACTCACGACGCAGCAAAGGTGTTTATCGATCAGGGGACAAGGCTTCTGGCGTTGACTGGTGAGCTGAACGAGGTCATCAAGTCTGATGGGCGACACGAGCCGGCTTTCCGGTCGGTGGTTGAAATTCTTGAAAGTATCGGGAGAGACAGGGAAGCCCGTGCCTGGGCGGAGTTATCGTCGACTCGATTTCAGCACTCGGACTGGCCGCAGGACGCCCTCGTCAGATTGTCTTCACGAGGTAGTCAAGCCGGGTCGCCGCATGTGGAATCGAATCCAGCTCTGACGCACGATTTATCGGGATTTCCTGATCATCGGTGGTTCCTTGATTCGTTGAGTCCGATCGCGAAGCAGCAACGGACTGAATCGCGCGCTGAGAAAATCAGTTTTCGGATTGAAAAAAATCTCGGAGTCGATTTCGCGTACTTCAACGGTTTCGATTCGTCCTCAAAAGGCGGGCGGATGTTTGAACAATCGGGTGGTGGTGTTGCGGTCGTGGATTTTGATGGAGACCGGTGGCCTGATCTGTATTTCACGCAAGGGGCCGATTGGAAGCACGGTGAGCAGACACCAGAACTGAGTGAGAAGTATTCGGACCGCTTGTTTCGCAACGAAGGTGGCCGTCGATTTGTTGACGTCACGTCAAATGTCGGCATTCAGTGTCTTGAATACGGGCAGGGAGTCTCGCAGGGGGATTTCAACGAAGATGGTTTCCCGGATCTCTACGTTGGGGTCATTGGGGCCAACCGGCTTTTTATGAACAACGGTGACGGGACATTTTCTGATGTCACATCGAGTGCGGGGCTGGCTGGCAAGGTCTGGACTTCAAGTTGCCTGATCGTGGATTTGAACGCCGACGGTCTGCCGGACCTGTACGACGTTAACTACCTTCGCGGCGACGATATTTTTGTGGCCATTTGCGACGGCCGGGGTTGTTCCCCAAAGCAGTTCTATGGCGAGTCCGATGTCGTTCACGTCAGCCGCGGCGATGGTTCTTTTGATTCTATTTCGATTGCGGAAATGCGCAGCGATGCTGAGTTCACGGTGAAGAGAGATTCCGGACTGGGAGTGATCGCTGCTGACATTTTTCACAGTGGGCGGCCAAGTCTGTTTATCTCGAACGACCAGGTTGCCAATCTTTTTCTCAAGAGTGTTCCGGCAGGGAATGTGCAGAACCTTCAGTTGGAGGATCACGGGATTTCATCCGGACTGGCTTTCAATGAAGACGGGCTCACGATGGCTTGCATGGGGATCGCTGCGGCCGATGTGAATGGTGACGACCGGCTCGATTTTTTTGTGACGAATTTCAAAGAGGAAGCAAATACGTTGTATCTGCAGGATTCGAATGGCCTGTTCACCGATGCCACAAGCCAGTACGGACTGGAAGCACCGAGCATGGCCTATGTTGGGTGGGGGACGCAGTTTATCGATGCGGACCTGGACGGCGACCCGGATCTGGTTGTCGTCAACGGCGACGTTGATGACATGCGGGAAGACGGCGGACGATACGGAATGAAGCCTCAGTTCTTCAGGAACCTTGGCGGCAAATTCGAAGAGGTCCATCCGGCGGAAGCTGGTCCATTCTTCAGTCAGGAACGAGCGGGCCGCGCTCTCGCGCGGCTCGACTGGAATGACGACGGACGCATGGAATTTGTCGTGTCGAATATTCGAGAACCTGCAGTCATCACAACGAATGAGAGTGCTGCCGGACATTTTCTGAACGTCGAGCTGTGTGCGACATCGACGGCTCGGGATGCCATCGGGACAGTCGTTGAGGTGAAAACTGTAGGTCACCGCTGGACCAGTCAACTGGTCGCCGGAGACGGTTACATGGCGAGTAACCAGCGAGTGCTTCAGTTTGGAATTGGAGACGCGGAAAGAATCGCCAGCATGAAGGTGACCTGGCCGTCAGGGAAGGTCACTGTCGTTGAAGACTTGCCGGCCAACGTCACAATTCGAGTTGTTGAGTCAGGTGACTCCGGGACGCTATGGAGCGGCCGTGTTCCCCGCTCGATTCAAGTGGAGCCGCGACCAGTGGCTCCGTAGTCTGGCTGTGGCGATCTCATTCAACCCTCTGTTCGAAATCGCTTTTGAAAATTCATCCGATGCGACAGCCTGGGATCGAAACCGCCGTCAGGATTTCCCCATGACGTTCCGGAGTCAGAATGTACGGCGGTGGACAGTGCGGATTGTCCTTGCCGCTGTCGTCACTGTTGCCTGGTGCGGCTGGCATTTCTACAACCAGCCGCTGGCCAGGGCAGATCGTCTTTTGATTCAGGCCAGGCAGTCCCTGGCATCCGGTGATCTGGCTGCGGCCGAAACATCGGCGGCGGCGGCACTCGACCTGAACTCGTCGCTTTTTCAGGCCGCTTTTCTTGCGGCAGATTGTGCTGTCGAGCAGGGCGAATACTCCCGCGCGATTGAATACGCCGGTCGAGTCAAAACGAAAAACGTTGAGCTTCAATTGCGGGCGCTGTTGATGGTTGCTCGACTGACGGACTACGAGTTGCACAGGATGGCGGATGCCGAGTCCGCATGGCGAAGCGTCCTGGATCTTGCACCTTCCCATGTTGAAGCCAGCTCCGAGTTGGCACGGCTGCTGTTTCGCAGTGACAGGCGGAGTGAGGCGATTCCCGTTGCACTGAATCTGATCCGTTCAGGCTACGCGACGGATCTGATTGTTCTGATGGGCAGCTCGGCGGCTTCGATCGACGATCAAGCAGAGCTGGAAAAAGCTCGAGCGACAGATCCGGGTGATACGCGACCTCTGACTGGGCTGGCGCTTCTGGCATCGGTTCAGGACCGGAATGACGATGCCATTTCACTGCTTCGCCAGGCAATCGCGATCGACCCGAAGGACATTTTCGCTCACGCCGCACTGGGGCAGCGATTGCTCGATGGTGGGAACGTGGACCTGCTTGACAGCTGGCAGAAGTCACTGCCCGAACAGGCCGAGACTTTGTCCGATGTCTGGGTTGTGCTCGGCAAAATGGCTGATGCGCGTGCTGACACGGATGGGGCGATTCGCTGTTACTGGGAGGCCTGTCTTCGTGAGCCGGAATCTCTTACGGCTAACTCAAGGCTGGCGCGGCTCCTCGCCGAAAAAGGTCGAACGGCCGAGTCGGAAATGTTCGCTGAACGAGTCCGTCTACTCGGCAAGGTGGTGTCCGCGCGGGGTCGCGTCCTGTCCTCGGGTGACTCTCCTGCCGTTGGCTCGTTGCTTGAGCTGGCACGCCATCTGGAAGCGGTTGGGCAGTTTCACGAAGCCAGCGGCTGGTGCGTTTTTGCTGTGGAGAAAGATCCAGATCACGTTGAGGCCCGGCAAATGGCGGCGCGGCTCCGTCACGAATTGACGCGAGAGAAGGCGCAGCGCACCGGGGACCAGTTTCATCTGGCAAAGAAGATCGATCTGTCTGCCTTTCCACGGCCGAGCTTTCAGCGAATCGCACGAAAGGTGACACGGCCAGAAGCTGCCACGTCTGTGCGACTTTCATTCCGGGACGAATCGGAAGAGGTCGGGCTGACGTTTCGCTACTGCAATGGCGCTTCTGGTGAGAAATCGCCGATGATGTACGACCTTACGGGGGGCGGAATCGGCGTACTCGATTACGACCTGGACGGATTCAGTGATGCTGTGTTTTCGCAAGGGCACCCCTGGGGCGAGCCTGTCGGTCCGGACGGGACGGTTCGTTTTCTCGACACGCTGTTTCGAAATCATCAGGGAAAGCGATTTGAGAATGTCTCGTCTTCGGCTCGAATCGACGAATGCGGATTCGGGCAGGGCGTAACAATTGGCGATTATAACTCCGACGGATTTCCCGATGTGTTTGTGGCAAACATTGGGCAGAACCAATTGTGGATCAATAACGGAGACGGCACCTTTTCGAATGCCACTCGCGAGGTCGGTCTGTCCGGCGACGACTGGACGACGAGTTGTGTGATGGTTGATCTGACGGGTGACGGACACCCGGATCTTTACGAGGTCAACTATCTGACCGGATCAGATGTTTTTGAGAGGGTTTGCACTCACGAAGACGGTTCGCCTCGCCATTGCGCACCATTTCAATTTGACGGCGCGGACGATCGTTTGTGGATCAACGACGGTGAGGGCCGGTTTGTTGAACTGAAATCTGATCTGCTGTCGGCTGGGAAAGGGCTTGGAGTTGCCGCGTGGGATATCTCTGGGCGAGGCAGGCTCGATTTGTTTGTGGCAAACGACACGACCCCCAATCTGCTTTTTCAAATCGACCGAACGGATGGCGAAGATTGGCAGCTGAAGGAATATGCCATCGGTGCCGGGGTTGCCGTGAACGAAAACGGGAAGGCGGAAGGCGGCATGGGCATCGCTCTGGGCGATGCGGATGGCGATGGGAAGCTGGATGCGCTGGTGACGAATTTTCTGTTTGAGTCGAACACGCTCTACATGAATGTTGCCGACGGATTTTTTGAAGACCGGACTCGGGAGCAGGGGCTGGAGCTTCCATCCATGGACGTTCTGGGATTCGGAACACAGTTTCTCGATGCGGATCTGGATGGCGCGCTCGAGCTGTTTGTTGCGAACGGCAACGTCGATGACCTCAGTGCTCAGGGCCGTCCGTGGCGCATGCCTGCTCAGATTTTCCGGCGTGTGTCTGGCCGGTTTGTTCTCGTCGAACCATCGACGCTGGGAGAGTACTTTCAGAACGAGTGGCTTGGTCGGGCCGTCGCGCGATGTGACTGGAATCGCGACGGGAAAGACGACCTGTTCATCGGACATCTGCTGGACGCGTCGAGTCTGTTGACGAACACGACCGCGGAAGCCGGTCGGTTTCTTTCGATTCGCCTGTTCGGCGTTCAGTCTCCGCGCGACGCGATCGGTACGACGATTGAAGCGACAGTCGGCGATCGGACAATTGTCCGGCAGCTGACGGCTGGCGACGGTTATCAGGCGAGCAATGAGCGACGGCTCATTTTCGGCACCGGAACAAGCGAGACGATCCGGAAACTGGTCGTCCGCTGGCCGTCAGGTCGTGTGCAGACGTTTGATGAGACGCCGACGAACCAGGAAGTGTGGCTCGTCGAAGGCGGCCACCTCGTTCCAAACGGTCCCTGAGTCATTCGACTTTGGGGAGCGGTTCCGTTAGTGACCCGAAGCGTCAGCGAGGGCGAACGTCAACTCGATGTTCGCCCTCGCTGACGCTTCGGGTTATCTGGAAAACGGGAAGTTGTTTCGAACGAGCTGGGTCGTCGAGACGATTTCCTGGCGAGGCAGGCTTACTCGCGGGCGTAGTCGAACATCGGCGTTGAGAGATATCGTTCACCCGAGTCCGGGAGGATGACGACGATTGTCTTGCCGGCGGATTCCGGTCGCTGTGCAACTTTCAGTGCCGCGGCAACCGCTGCCCCACTGCTGATGCCCGAGATGATGCCTTCTTCGGTTGCCAGTCGCGGTGCCATTTCGAGGGCTTCCTCGTTGGTCACCTGGACGACCTCATCGACGAGGCTCATGTCGAGGATTGCAGGAATGAATCCGGCACCGATCCCCTGGATTTTGTGG
>JAQBVJ010000014.1 GCA_027623235.1 Planctomycetota bacterium | reverse complement strand
CACCCCGGCCCTCTCCCCCGAAGCAGGCACACGACAAATCAAAGGCACCTCCGGGGGAGAGGGGGCTTGCTCGCGGGGCGGAGCGGCAGCTCCTGAAGTTCAAATCAGGTTCCGTCAGCTTCGGCAGGATCAGCATCGGCAGCGGAACGGCTGAGGCGAACAACGTCTTTGACGGCGAAGGCTCTACCGGCTGGTCGACCTCAACGAAACCCGGTGAGCCTCATCAGCTTGTTTTGAATTTTGAGACGCCGCTCGCGCCGAAAGGCGAAGTGACGATCGAGATGACCTTCGAACGACACTTCGCCGCAAGTCTCGGACGATTCCGGATCTCAGTCACTACGAAAACCGGCGAAGTCAACGCGTCGCAGTTGCCGGTCGAAATCGAGCGACTTCTCGCCGCACCGCCCGATCAGGCGGATCAGTTCGCTCTGACGAAACTCAAGCGGCAGTTCCTGCTGACGACACCTCTGCTGGCCGACGCCCGCAAGTCACTCGACGAGCTGTCGAAGCAGGTTCCGACGTCGCCGGAAACGATGGTCTTTCTCGAACGACCGCTCGACAATCCGCGACCGACTTTTCGGCATCACCGGGGTGAGTATCTTTCGCCACAGGAGCAGATCGCTCCCGCACTGCCGAGTCTGTTTCTTCCGCTTGAGAACGGCATCGAGTTGAACCGGCTGAGCTTCGCGCGGTGGCTTGTCAGCGGAAAGAACCCTCTTGTTGCGCGAGTCACGGTCAACCGTGCGTGGCGGGCGTTCTTTGGAACCGGCATCGTCGAGACCAGTGCCGACTTCGGGACGCAGTCCAACCCGCCGTCGCATCCGGAACTGCTCGACTGGCTGGCCGTCGAGTTCATGGCCAACGGCTGGTCGATGAAAAAGCTCCACCGAATGATTGTAACCAGCGCCGCGTACCGGCAGTCCTCACGGCTGACTCCGGAATTGCTGAAACGCGATCCGATGAACCGCCTGTTGGCGCGTGGTCCTCGCTTCCGAGCCGATGCGGAAACGGTGCGCGACATCATGCTGACGTCGAGTGGTCTGCTGACGACGAAGCTCGGCGGACCCAGCGTGTACCCGCCACAGCCGGCCAGCGTCACCGAACTCGCCTACGGCGGAGCGCAATGGCCAGTCTCTGAAGGTGAAGACCGTTACCGCAGATCGCTCTACACGTTCAATAAGAGGACGGCTCCGTACGCGGCCTACACGGTTTTTGACGGCCCGACTGGCGAGAACTGTCTACCGCGTCGAGACCGCAGCAACACGCCGCTGCAGGCGCTGACGCTGCTGAACGACGAAATGTTTATGGAGATGGCCCGAACGCTGGGCACCGCCGCTGCAAAACGAGACGGCGAACTGTCCGACAATGCCGGCTGGATTTTCCAGCGACTGCTGACTCGCGCACCGAGCGAGGTCGAACTGTCTTCGCTCGTCAGCTACGTGGCCGCTCAGCAGAAGCGGCTTGAGGCCGGCCAGCTTGACGCCGGCAGGATTGGTGGAGCCGACGCGACGTCGGAAGCGGCAGCGCTCTCGATGCTCGCCCGGTCGCTCATGAATCTCGATGAAGTCATTACGAAACACTAAGAACACAGCGAACCTCGTCGGCCGATTTCGATCGCAGGTCGAATCACCAGAACCGGCAACGTTCTATTTCTGACTGGACTCCGATGAGCGAATCTCCCGTTGCCTTGATCACCGGCGGAGCACGCGGCATCGGGCTGGGCATTGCAGAGTGCCTTGGCCTGGCTGGCTACCGACTCGCCATCAACGGCGTCAGGCCGAAAGAACAAACCACCGAAAGCCTGGCCGCTTTGCGCGAAGTTTCGCCCGCTGTCGTTTACTGCAGGGGCGACGTCTCGTCGGCCGCCGACCGCGAGTCCATTGTCGAAACCGTTCGATCGGAGTTCGGGCGGCTCGACGTACTCATCAATAATGCCGGCATCACCTCACCCGGTCGGAAGGACATTCTCGAAGCCGAAGAAGAGAGCTTTGACCGGGTCTTCGGTGTGAACCTGAAAGGCCCGTTTTTCCTGACAAAACTCTGTGCCAACTGGGTGATCGAGCAACAGAAAGCGGGCATCGAACTCTCGCCGGCAATCGTCAACATCTCCTCAATCTCCGCCGAGTTCGTTTCCGTCAACCGGGGAGACTACTGCCTGTCGAAAGCCGCAACCGGAATGGCCACCAGACTGTGGGCCGCCCGCCTGGCCGAATTCGGCATCCCGGTTTACGAAGTCCAGCCCGGAGTCATCCGCAGCGACATGACCTCGGGCGTCACGGAAAAATACGATCGTCTGATCGCCGAGGGCCTGACCCTGGAACCTCGCTGGGGCACCGCGGCGGACGTTGGCAAAGCCGTTTCCGCACTCGTCCGTGGCGAGATTCCGTACGCAACCGGGCAGGTGCTGTACATCGACGGTGGGATGCGGATTCGCAGACTGTAGAGATCGAGTTCTCACACGAAGTCACAAAGGAACGGGTGTGGCAAACAACCTGGGGCGTGATTTTTCGCGTTCAACCAACTGGGCAGGAAGTGAGCTTCGCCACGGACGAGCCGCGGAGTGGCGTAAGCGTGCAGCCCGGGGCGAGCGGAGGGCGACCGCCCGGTGGGCCATTCAGCGACAAACCGATTCCCGCCAGCCAATCCTCACCGTCCCTCAATCGGCTACGAAAAATGCTCGTCATCGTCGGTGAGGTCACCTTCGGTGAGGAGCGTGTGGCCGAGGTCTCTGAGGATGGCGATCGCCGTGTCCACATCGTCGACGTGGATCGCGACGGCGCTCCGGCCGCCTCGACGATACATCAACGGGTACATGTAGTTGACGTCGACCTCCGCCTGGAGCAACGCCGAGCAGACGGCGACGAACGGTTGCGGTTCGTCAGGAAGCTCAACACCGACCAGGTCGGTTTCGAAGAAGGTAAACGCACCCAGCTCGAACAGCTCGCGGCCACGTTCGACGTTGTTGAGCATGATTCGAGCGATCGCGACGTCCACGTTGTCGACCATGCTCAGTGCGATAATCCGCAGGTCATGTCGCTCGAGCTGCCTCATCAGCGTGTTGAGACTGCCGACCCGGTTTTCGAGGATCACACAGAACTGCCGGAGCGCGGGGTAATCCCGTCCGCGGATTGTGGTTGCATCGGTAAATTCCTCGCCGCCAAAGCCCATCGACATGAGCTTCCTCCATGTTATTTTCGCAATGCCAACCTACGCGAACGCGGTCGCCACCCTGTTGGAAATTTTCGCCAGCCACGTGCCGTTTGGTTCCTGCGGACACGTCGTCAGGAGCACCATGAAGGCGGACTGGTCCGGGTCAATCCAGAGGACTGTACCGGTTGCTCCCCAATGGCCGTAAGTCCGTGGCCCGAGAAAATCGCCGAAGTTCGCACTGTGAGCTGGCCAGTTCAGCCGCCATCCCAGCCCCCACGGTTTCGTGCGGCGAGCGACCTCGGGCACGTCCGGCATCTCTTCCAGCTGGTTCCGAGTCGCCGCGTGAATCGTCGCCGGCGAAAGCACGTCGACGCCACTTCGACCCAGCATCATGCGGCAGAACCGGGCGAGGTCCGAAGCCGTCGTGACGAGGCCTCCCCATGGAGCTCCCAGTTGCAGCCAGTACCGCTCGTTCCAGCTCCACGCCTTGCCTTGCTGCTCGGAAGGAATCCGAACCTGCGCGACCCGGTCCGCCTGTCGCGGCGAGTCATCGAACCACGAATCCGGCAGGCCGAGCCACGAGTCGCTCATGCCGAGCGGTTCGAAGATCTCGCGGCGAACAAACTCGGCGCACGGCACACCGGAGACGCGATGAATGATCTCGCCAAGAATTGCCAGGCCCATGCTCTGATACATCGAGCCTTTGCCCGGAGCAAATTCGAGCTCGCAGTCGCACGTCCCTTCCACAAAGGCCGACAGGGGCGAGCCTGCTTCACGCAGCTCGACATTGGTCGGCAGCATGTCCGGCAGACCGGACGTGTGCGTGAGCAGGTGGCGGATGCGGATGCCGTTTTTCCCGTTGCGGCCGAACCCGGGAATGAAATCGACGACCTTGTCAGAAAGAACGAGCTGTCCCCGCTCGATCAGAATCTGCGCGGCCGAACCAACAATCGGCTTGGTGATCGACGCGACCAGAAAGCACGCGTCGTCGCGTACGGGCGAGGTTCCGGCCAGGTCCTGCGTGCCGTAAATCACCGGCGCGACGACTGAGTCACCTTGCCCGGCGATCAGCGTGGCAGACGGCAGCGTCCCGTCCTCGCACCACGCCTTGAGCTGCCCGCACGCCGCGTTCCAGCGGGCTTCATTCAGGCCGGCCTCGGCGGGGGATGAAAAGTTCAATTCACTCATGCCGGTTTCCCCCGCTACTCAACTGACTGTAACTCGGACTGGCTTTCGCAGAACTTCTTCAGGCTCTGAAATTCCTTGTCGAGTGCTCTGCAGTTGGCCTTGTTCATCGCCCAGCCGAATAGAAATAAAACGACTTTCGTGAAGCCTTTCGGGTGAACGATCGAGACCTGCGTCACGCGGGTTCGACCGCCGAGGTCCTCAAACGAGTACTCGACCTCGAGGTCAAACATCGACCCTGTCATCTCGATCCCGTGAAACCGAGGCGGCTCGAACCGCGTCACGACTCCCTCAAATTCCATCTTCTGGCCGCGATCCATCGTGACTGTTCGAAATGTCGAGCCGACTCCCTCGGGTTTCGTCTCGATCGGCTCATCTTCGACCACGATGAGGCTCCATGCAGAAACGTTTTCGCTGGTGAGCCGGAAAACTTCGTCAATCGGTCGGTCGATCTCGATGCTGCCTTCGGTGCGCATGGTGGGATCCCGTTTCAGTCTGTGAAATCCGCGAGACAGTGTGTGCTTCGCTGATCCTGACTCACTTCGACCGGGAGCTGCTGCGTCCAACAAGCCGCTGCGTCCAACAAGCCGCTGCGTCCAACAAGCCGCTGCGTCCAACAAATTGCGAGAGGGGGGACTCGAACCCCCACGAGGTTTCCCTCACCAGATCCTAAATCTGGCGCGTCTGCCAATTCCGCCACACTCGCAAACAAGTTCTCCGACACCGTCCGACCTCGCCATGACACCGTCGAAAGCCGGCAATCCACGGTCCCAGGGTCGCCAGACTCGAAGGCCGCACCGCCCTCTGACGCCGCGGCGGCGGATGATGACATTTTCGCACAGCCACGTCACGTGTCTGCCACGAGAGCCCGAAAGTGGCATGGGCATCTTGCCAATACTGTTCGGCACGGCCTCTGCGTATCTCATCGTCAGGCAAGAACCGTGCCGAACACTATTGGCGTCCTGCCCATGCAGAATCCGGCGCAAATCACGGCCTGGAAGGCCGTGCCACTTTCGGGAAGTTCATACGGACACGTTTCTAAGATGCCGCTGACCAGATGGTCGTCATGTTTGTCGCGAATGCGGGAAACGCTACCTCGGACCACCAGTTTTCAGGCAACGAAAATCGCGACTCGACGTCAGCCCTCAATTTGCCGAACCCAGGCATCTCCTCGTCCGTCTCGATCAATTCCTCGCTGCCGACAACTCGAAAGCCGACACAGATAAGGTCCCTCGTGAGCAGGTCGCGTTTGAAGGCGACTATTTCAACGACATCCTGCCATCGCACGGTGACAGGGTTGCCGCCAACGATCGAGAAACCGTCGGCAGCCGTTCGTAATGTGGTGCCCACGATTCTGCCTCCGTTCGGTGAGGTCGCCCAACGGGCGGTTGGCCGCCCGACTATCGCCAAAGATTTGTGCGACGAGCAAATTCGGCTTCGAACCGGTCGAATCGAGATTGTTCTTCGTCGGTCGGATCTCGATCTTCGTTCTCGCAGCCAGTGTAGATGGAAACGTCCACGCCGAGTTCGGCGACAACGACAGAACCGCACTTGAAGCACCGGCGAGCGGCTGCGTGGTTGAAGCGGCCACCACACGTACAAGGTTTGAGCGACTCTTCGATGGCTGCAATCAAGTGTTCGAATTCGTTGCCAACGTTCGAGCGAAGTTCTGCCGCGCGCGGGTCGCAGGAAGAGACTTCTGCCCACTTTGCACAGGCGCCACACGGCAGATGCCACTCGTCATAGAACGAGGAGTGGTCAACGCGGAACAGCTTCTCGGCGCAACTCGGGCAGTTGATGACGGAAGCATTCAGCCAATTGTCATCCGAGTCATCACTCATGGGAGCGGCCAACAAGGTTTCATGCGACAAAAGTGTCGCCAGGTACGTGGGAGCTGGCGTACAGTCTGCGGGCTTTTTGTCTGGGGATCAAGAATTGCTTCCGTTTCAATTCTCGTCGCGGCTGGTTCGGGTGCGGGGGCGGATGGGCACGGGTATACTTCCTCGCTTCGCGAGGGCCGATGTTCGGTTTCGGTGACGGCTTCCGGCTCGCGGTTTTTGTTTCCGACGTTCGTGTTCTCACTGTGTCTGTACCATGTCTGATCGTACCTGCCGGCTGGTCACGCTGGGCTGCAAAGTCAACCAGTATGAAACGCAGCTGGTGAAAGAAGCGCTGCTGAAGAACGGCTTCCGCGAAGCGGCGGACGACGAATCCGCGGACCTGTGCGTGGTCAATACGTGTACGGTCACCGGCGAAGCAGACTCGAAGGGCCGGCAGCTCATTCGCAGACTCGCGAAGGACAACCCTGGAACGCGGACGGTCGTCATGGGGTGTTACGCGACGCGCGAGCCCGAGATTCTCAAAGGCCTGCCGTCCGTCTTCGAGATCGTTCGCGACAAACGCGAGCTGCCGGACGTGTTCCAACGGCTGGGCATCGTCGACATGCCGAGCGGCATCAGCGAGTTCGAGGGCCGTCGCCGCGCGTACGTGAAAGTCCAGGACGGCTGCATCCTCAACTGCACGTACTGCATCATCCCCAGCGTTCGGCCGGGACTGCAAAGCCGCTCGCCGCAGGAAATTGAAGAGGAAGTCCGCCGGCTGATCGACAACGGTCATCGCGAGATCGTGCTGACAGGAATCCACGTCGGTCATTACGGCGTCGATACGACACGCGGCAAATCGGGCCGGCCGCCGTTCCGTTTGTGGCACCTCTTCAAGAAGCTCGACGCGATCCCCGGCAACTGGCGGATGCGGCTTTCCAGCATCGAGGCGGTCGAGGTCAACGACGAATTCATCCGCGCCGCGGCCGACTGCGAGCACCTCTGCCCGCAGTTCCATCCGGCTCTGCAGAGCGGCTCGGAAAGCGTCCTGAGGCGGATGCGAAGGCGGTATTCGGTCGCGAAGTTTCAGGACAAACTGCAGCAGATTCGGGAAGTCCTCGTCAATCCGGCGTTCACCACGGACGTCATCGTCGGTTTCCCGGGCGAGACCGATGCGGAGTTCGAAGAAACGCTGGAAGCCTGTCGGACAGCACGGTTTATGAAAATTCACGTATTCCCGTTCAGCACTCGCAAGGGAACTCCGGCGGCCGACTTTCCGGATCAGGTCGACCCGAAAGTTCGGAAGGAGCGAGTTCGGATCATCCGTGAGCTCGAACGGGACCTCGCCCATGAGTATTATCGCACTCTCGTCGGGACGGAGCTCGAAGTGCTGGTCGAACAAGTATCGCGGGACCATGCCGGACGAGTACAAGGCACCGACCGCCGATATGCTCCCGTCGAGCTGCCTGGTTCGAAGGAAGATATCGGCAATTTTGTGACCGTTCACGGTGAGCAGGCACATCGCCAGAAGCTGGTTGCGGTGCGGGTTCCGGTCGAGTCCGTTTGACTGACGATCAATGCGGGCCAGAAAAATCTGTCAACTGAATTCAGACGGTTCCTTGAGAGAGCCGTCGACCGAAAGAGAATCGAATGGACCTGTCGGAATTCCATCCGCGGTATTTTGAAGCAGCCGAGCAGGACGGCCTGGTGGTCGTCACATTCTCGGTGTCGCACATCAATGACGAAGAAAATATCGAAGAACTTGGTCACGAAGTCTTCGCTCTCGTCGATCAATTCGGATTTCGTAAAGTCGCGCTCAGCATGGCCAACGTGGAGTACATCACCAGTTCGGTCGTGGGGAAAATCATCACCCTGCACCGCAAACTGCATTGGCTCGACGGGCAGCTGGTGGTTTGCGATCTGACACCGGGCGTCCATGAAATTCTCTCAGCCAGTCGGCTGCTGACCTACTTCAGCGTTGCCGAAACCACGGCTGACGCACTGAGAATTCTCGCCGTTGAAGGCGAGGGGACGACCGAACACGGCGTATAGGATGTTCGAGCTGGCTGATCCGCGGCAGACCCGCAGGGATGAAACGTGCTGATCGCGATCGAGGGAATTGACGGCTCCGGCAAGGGAACTCAGGCCCGCCGACTTCACGAGTGGCTGCCGACGCAGGGGCATTCCGCATCGCTCATCAGTTTTCCCCGCTACAGCGACACGCACTTCGGCGCGACGATCGGCCGATTCCTCAACGGGGAATTCGGACAGCTCGACCAGGTCGACCCGCATCTCGCGGCAACGCTCTACGCCGCGGACCGGTTCGAATCGAAAAGCGTGCTCGTTGATCAGCTTGCCTCGCACGACGTCGTCGTGGCCGATCGTTACGTGCCCTCGAACATGGCTCACCAGGGAGCCAAGCGACTCGGCAAGGAACGGCAGAAACTGCAGGACTGGATTTCGAAAGTCGAGTACGACGTCTTTCAATTGCCGCGAGCCGACCTGGTGATTCACCTCGATCTGCCGGCGGAGACGGCTCAGGAACTGATCGCGAAAAAATCGAAACGCGACTACACGGACAAAGCGGCCGACCTTCAGGAGGCTGACCGCGACTACCTGGATTCGGTGCGGCAGTCTTACCTGGAACTCGCGTCGCGCGAGGAAGCCTGGCGAACAGTCACGCTGCTCGACGGAGACCGGCTGCGCTCGATCGAGGAGATCGGCGAAGAGATCGCAGGGCTCGCCACACAGGCGATCACGGCTGCGCGAAGCAACTCAGATTCACAGGGTGAGTGAAGTCCGCCGAACGGGCAAGAAGGTGAGTTCCGCAAGCCAGAATTCGCAACACAGTGCCTCACCTTCGGGCAAGCCGACCCGCAGACGTCACTTCGCCAGACGGTTGAGCGTGTAAAAGGCCATCGGGTGTTCGATGCGGCCACCGGACTCCGTTCGGATTCCGTCGATGTGGAACTCGTAGATCTTTTCCTTCAGAAGCTCCGGAAGTTTCAGATCGACGCTCAGGCCGTCTTTGGAGATCTCGACCGAAGTCGGCTTCACGTTCGTGGTGTCGCTGGGCGACGTGCCGTAGGCGGCCTGCCAGGCGAGCTCGAAATGTTTGATGGAGTAGTTGTCCGGATCGCCCGCAGTCTTCGGGTCGAGCGGTTTTGTAAACGTCATTCGGAAGCCGTCTTTCTGCAGGTTGATTTTCAGAATTTCTGAAGGCTCGACTCCGGTGTACGTGACTTTTTTCAGACCCTCACCCGCCGCCCAGCCACGACCGGTGAAGCCGACCCACAGGACTCCGTCTTTGTCAAAGATGAGCCGGTTGACTCCGCCGCCGAACCGGTCGTAGATAAAGGGGATGGCCGCGCCCTGGTATTCGCCGTCGATCTTTTCCAGGCAGATGCGCGACAGTCGCCCGTTCTGAACATCGCCGACCAGAACCTGTCCGTTGAACGGACCGAACTTTCCTTCTGTCGTGTCCCACATCGGTTGCGACGTCGAATTGCCCATGACTCCGTGAGGCAGAAATGCCGCAGGGCGTTTGCGAATTTTCAGCAGCTCTTCGCGAGGCATCGTCCACGGTTCTTTGAATCGCGGATCGTCGATCAGGCCGCTGGGATGTCCCAGGAAATCGCCCTGTCGAACGTGCATCAACCAGCCGCAGGCGATGTAGCTGCCTTGATTGTCGGTCGTGAAAATCTCGCCGTCTGGCGAGAGTCCAATCCCGTTGGGAGCACGCAGGCCCGGTGCGAACGGGATCATTTTTCCGTCGGCGGTAAACTTGAGCACCCAGCCGCGATACTTGATGTCGTCGAGAGTGCCGAGCCAGGTGCCTTTGAAACGGTCGCCGCCTTGATAAAAACCCAGGCCGGTCGTCCCGTAAAAACTACCTTCCTTGTCACGGATCAGACCGAAGGCGTACTGGTGGTAGTTGCCGGTGTAGCCCCAGTCCTGGTTGATCGTTTCGAAGTTGTCGCCTTCGCCATCGCCGTCTTCGTCCGTCACATGAGTCAGTTCGCTGCGTTGCATCAGCCACAGCTCGCCCTGTTTGCCGGTGAGCAGGCCCAGCGGCTCGTGCAGACCGAAGGCGTAGCGATCAAAGCGGCCGTCTTTGTATTTCCAGACCTCGCCGCGGCGAGTGCACATGGCCAGCGTGCCGTCCGGCCAGAACCCCATTCCGCCGACTTCCAGCCGAATGTCCTCGGGAACTTTGATCGACTCGACCACGTAAGACTGCGCGAGTGTCACTCCGCAAAGCGCCGTAAAAACGGCACTCAGCGCGAGCGTTCTGAAAACTCGATTCGTGTCCACAGGAAGTTCTCCCACGATAAAACTGTCGAGCGGTCTCAGTTGGATGAGCTGCCGACAGGGAACTCGATTTCAAATTCAATGACGTCTGCAGAAGGGAACCGGATGAGGTCTCCCTCACGCTGACCGGTTTTTGATTCAAAGGTCACACCCGCTGCGCTCTGGTAAAGGACGTCTGCGGCGGGTTTACGGACGACGAATTTCTGAGCGACTTTTGACTGGCTGACTTCGATCCGCTGCTCAACCTGAACTCCGTTGACCTCGTAGCGGAAGACCGGGCTGTGATCCTCAAGCCGGTAGCCGAGGAAGCGGAGCGAGTCGGATTCCGAAGCCGCGCCGACCCGGATAGTGTTGCCCGATTTGATCTCGACGAGTTTTCCGCCGCCAGCCTTCACCGGGTTCCCACCGCGCCCGTTCCACGCCGGGCCGGCATCCAGAAACTCACCCTGCCACGCGTAGACCAGGCGGCAGCTGACCGCGTCGAAAGTGAAGTTGAATCCGCCCGGCATGCCAACATTGATCGCGCGATCGATCTGCCCGACGGGAGTGACCGTCGCCATGCGGAAGATGACCGGTTTGTCCTTCACGACGATTCGTGTGCCTTCGGTCTGCTGATCGAGCACGCCTTTCGGCAGTGGCAACTGCTTCTGGTAGTAGAGGGCCGACCACAACTGCGCGATCCGCAGGTCACGTTCCTCAGCGGGGACATCGAGAAAGAGCTGTGGCATCGAGGTGCCCGGTTGAAGTCGCTGCGGGTCGTGCATCCAGCGGTCAAACCACTCGCGACGAACAGTGCGACCGGCATCGGCGAGGTCGGGAGCCGGCACGACGCCGTCTTTGCGGCGGTTGATGCCGCGGTAGTCGTGGCACGTGATGCACGACACTTCTCCGCGGCGAACGCCGATCATCTCGAGCCCGGCTTCGGCGAGACTTCGATCCGGTTTCGGACCGGCGTCGTCGGGCGAGGCTCCGGCAGCACTCGCAATCAGGTCCGGCAGCTCGCTGACGCCTTCCCCAAAATGAGGCATCCGCAGATTGAGCCAGGGCCGATTGCGTTTTCGTTCCACCAGGACTTCGCGAATCCAGGCACCGGTCAGCTTCGCGCCGGCACCGGTCAGCAGCGGCGGTCGCTCAACGCGGACGACTCGTCCGTTGTCGTCGACCTCGACGCCCTTCTGAATGTTCTGGTCGTTGAGTTCGTGGCAGGCGGTGCAGCGGAACTGGCGGATGCGCAGGTCGTGAGTCGTCAGCGGCGAAGCCTGGTACGAGTTTTTGTTTTCCGGCTGATTTTTATTTTCCGGCTGAACTGTTGCGAGGAAGTTTCGCAGTGCGCTGCGGTCGGCTTTGCTGAGCCGGTAGTCCGGCAGCGGTCGCTGGACGTCCTCGCCGAGGCAGCCGGCCGCAACATCGAACGGCTCGATCCGGTCTCCTGCCGGCCGGGCCATCGTGAGCGGCGAACTGCCGGTTGCCAGAGCGGCGATCTGAGCGTCGGAGAGGGCCATCTCCCAGATGGAGAGGTCGTCGATCTGCCCTTTGAACCGGTTGGTCGGATTGTCGGACAGGCCCAGCGCTCCGATCAGCAGTCGGTCGGTGTAATCTCCGCCGCCTGGCAGAGCCTTCCCGGAACCGGCCGGTTTGCCGTCGACAAAATGCTGAATGGACTCGCCCTTCCGCACGACGGCAATGTGATGCCAGTTGTCGTCGATGAGGTTCACGGCGGGTTTCACGATGACCGGTTTCCAGCCGCCATCGGAATTGTACTCGCCGTAACACACCGAGTTTTTTCCGTCCTGGCCGATGTTCATTCGCAGTTCGCGCGAGCCGCGCTGGCTGCCGCCGGGTCTGCCCCACGTGAGGATCGAACCGCCCTGCGTCGTCTTCACCCAGACGGAAATCGTCATCGTGTCCGGCCGGTGAAAATGATTCAGCTCAATGAATGTTTTGCCGTCGAATTCGAAGGAGCGTTCCCGGTCGTCGTTCGACCGCACGATCGCCTCGCGGCCCTGGATTGTCTCGACACTGCCGGTGACGCGATCCTTGACCGGCGTCGATGAGCCCTCACTGTCGAAATCCCAGAAGTGACGCAGCGGCAACCCCGCCGGTTGACCGAACGCCGGTCCCGCGAGGACGTCTTCCCTCTTCACCGCCGAGGCGACGGCATGACAGCTCGCGCAGCCGTTTGAGGCGAACAGCCGGGCTCCGCGATTCACGTCGCCGGTGCGAGGCTCTGAAAACGCGACCGGACGTTTCTTCTCCTGAAACAGAAAACCCGCGACCGAGCCTGCGAGGTGACGCTCGACGTCCGGCTCAAAAAGTTGCGGCATGCGTCCGTGCGGATCGACGGCGTGCGGATTGGCAATGAACTCGGCAAGCCACGCTGCGGACACGTACTTCGATCCGACCTGGTCCAGATTGTTGGCCTTGTCGTGACATTTGACGCAGCCCACCTGCTGGAACAATTCCCGACCGGACTCAAGCTGTTCCGTTGTCGGCGCAGGAGACTCGCCGGGTTCCGCCCCGGATCGCAGCGACATAACGAACGCCGTGACGTCCGCGCGGTCCTGGTCAGTGTCGAGACACACAGGCATGACCGCCGACTTCCGATACTCGTGCGGATTTCTGAGCCACTGTTCAAGCCAGCCAGCCTGAATTCGCGACCCGGCGTTTGTGAGATCCGGCCCGCGGCGCGGCTGCAGGTTCCAGTTGCCGGCCGAGTGGCAGTTGGCACAACCGAGCTCCGCAAACAGAAACCGTCCCTGCTCGATCGAGTCCTGGCTTGCGAGCGGCTCCGGCGTCTCGACATGGCCGAGCGCGGCGCTGGGGACTGGCTCGTCCTGGAAGAATTCGCTTTCCCAGCGAAGATCGAGGCGAGCCTCACCGCTCTCTCGCTCGAATTGAATCCGGATCGCGTGCTCACCCGTCGCAAGAGTCGTCCGTTCGGCCACAGGTTTGCCGGCGACCTGCACCTTCGCTCCGTCGGCATAAACCCGGTACTGCCCTGCGCGGTCGATCTTCAGGACGCCGGTCCATGCGGCCGTGAACTGACGGTCGATCTGCGGATGAATGCTCTCCGCCGAACGCAGCCTCAGGTTGGGTGTCGGCATAATTCGAACGACCGAACTGTTCTCATCCGAGTAGACAGCCACCAGGCCCGGCTGTGACTCCTGAGCGATCGCGGATCGAACGGGACTCACCACAAATGTGAGCGTCATCCCGATCGCGGCGACGCCCGGCAGAAATCGATTTGTCATAAGACGGTCTTTAGTTCTTTTTTTGTCGCGAAATCAACGGGCTGCCCGCGCGGCTGCGCCCTGCCGCCAGAGAATAGTCGCTGAGGACTCAGACTCCCACGCCACACTCGATGCCGATCTACTTCGTGTTGCTCATTCGGGAGTGGACGATCGTGCTTCTTTGAAAGGCTGGTGAATTCGCAATGAGAATAGCCGGAAGGACCTCGAGCCGAACTTTCAGTGCCGGGTCCAACGTGAGCACATCCGACGAGGTTGCCGAATGTCGTTCGCCCTCGCCGACGCTTGAGGTTAATTTTGGTGAGCGATTTTCAAAAACAACGCCCACTGAATTTCAGGACTCCGTGATCGAGGGAGAAAATCATGACTCGTCTGCTGCCATTGCTCGTTGTGCTGGCGACTGCCGCTCAAGCTCTCGCTGTGGAAATCCCCGATCGCTACTGGCCGCGGTGGCGAGGTCCGGCCGATTCCGGAAGTTCCGTTCTCGCCGACTGCCCGATCAAGTGGTCTCAGGATGAGGGGCACCTCTGGAAGACAAAGCTGCCGGGAATCGGCTGTTCGACTCCCGTCGTCTGGGGTGATCACATTCTGCTGACAAGTACTCTGGACGGTAAAGATCTGGCGCTGGCGTTCGACTGGAACGGCAAGCCGCTCTGGAATAAAGAGATCGGTGACGGAATCCCCGGCAAGCATCGCAACGGTTCCGGCAGCAACCCGTCGATCGTGACCGACGGCGAACGGGTTTTTGCGTTCTTCAAAAGCGGCAACCTCGCCGGGCTCGACTTCGACGGCAACGTGCTCTGGCAGACCAACCTGCAGGAGTCGTACGGCCAGGTGAAGCTTTACTGGGACTTCGGGACTTCACCGGCTCTCACAAAGCAGGACGTCATCGTGGCCGTCATGCACGGCGGAGATTCCTACGTTGCCGCGTTCGACCAGAGGACGGGCAAACCGCGCTGGAAGGTGGCTCGCAATTACAAAGTTCCGGTCGAGTGTGATCACAGCTACGCGACGCCGATCGTGATGGAGCAAAACGGCAAAGAGACGATCCTCATCTGGGGCGCCGAGCATTTGACTTCTCACGATGCGGAAAACGGTCGCGAGCTGTGGTCGTGTGCGGGCTTCAACCCGGAAGAAAAACGGAACTGGGTTCAGGTCGCCTCATTCGTCATCGACGGAGACATCGCCGTGATCCCGTACGGCCGCGGCGCCCGCCTGGCCGGAATCCGTCTGGGTGGCAGCGGAGACGTCACCGAGTCGCACCGTGTGTGGACGAAGGAAGACATCGGCACGTTCGTCCCTTCACCGAGCCTGCAGGACGGCAAGGTTTACATCGTTCGGGACGGTGGAGACGTCCTGTGCGTCAATTCGAAAACGGGTGAGACACTCTGGCAGGATCGTTTTCCGAAACACCGGGCGAAGTTTTATGCCTCACCCACTGTCGCCGGAGATCGCCTGTACGTGCCGCGAGAAGATGGTGTCGTCCTGGTTGCCGACATCAGCAACGGCTTCAAACTGCTGGCCGAAAACGAAATGGGCGAGCGTCTGATCGCGTCTCCCGTGCCGATCGGCAACCGCCTGTTGATCCGTGGCGAAGAGCACCTTTACTGCATCGGCAAGTGACGGCGGAAAGATCGTCGAACGACAAACGGCCGAAGCTGGAGCCACAAAAAAACGTCGGAGCGCCGACATCGGTTCGCAATAACGCATCGAATATGGTAGATGTGTTGTCGATTCAGAGGCGAGTCGGGGTCTCCCGGATTCGTTTCAACAAGTGTTCCGGACGTTTGTTGTTTCGTGTCACTCCCCTCGCGTCCACCGGCCTCGTTGACAACGCAGGTGTCAGCACGGGCCACGAGCTTCGGTTGAGCGTCTCCGAAGCTGACACTTCCATGGGTTTACCAGGCAGGTCTCGACCAGCCGAAGCAAATTCCAGATCACAAGGTTTCCTGCAACGTGAGGAGTGAGTGATGCCGACGGGCACGATCAAGAAACTTGCAGAAAAAGGTTTTGGATTTATCGCCAGCGACGGAGGCGACGTCTTCTTCCACATGTCCTGCCTGCAGGACGTGGATTTTGAAGAGCTTCAGGAAGGCCAGGCCGTCGAATATGAAATGGGTGAGGGGCCAAAAGGTCCTCGCGCCGAGAACGTGCGGGTTGTCTGACCCGCCACGGAAGCCGCCCGCGCCGGCCGCTTCCCACAAGTCACTTATTGAGAATGCCGGCGGACCGGAACGCCGGCATTTTCTTTGCGCGGTGGACGACGCTGAGGTAGCCCACTGAAAAAGTCCAATCCGTGTCGCGGAGCGGCGCGAGCCGCCCGGTCGTCGCGGGCTGATGCGCAGTCGACCGGACGGCTTACGCCGTTCCGCTACTTTTTCCATCGGACTACGATCAGGGTTCCCGACTCCATCGGAAAGAAACCGTCCGACTCATGACGACTGCTGACCTTTCCCCTTCTCCTGCCGATTCGGTCGAGCCAGCTCGCCCGAGCATTGCCTGGCTGTTCTCGCCGACGGTGGATCTCGCCGCGTTCCTGGGCAGCGCGGTTATAGCGCTGGGACTCCTCGGCATCGGAGCCTGGCTCGGCGTGCTCCACAGCGACTCGCCTCAGTGGACCTGGGTGACGGCGGTGCTGCTTGTTGACGTCGCGCATGTTTACGCGACGGGCTTTCGAGTCTACGCCGACCGCGAGGACTTCCGTCAGCGACGCTGGCTTTACGTGCTGACACCGCTGCTCGCCTTTCTGATCGGCTGGGCGATTTACTCCGAAGGAGATGCGGGCCGAGTGCGGTTCTGGCGAGTTCTCGCCTACATGGCCGTCTTCCATTTCGTGAGGCAGCAGTACGGATGGGTCGCGCTCTATCGAGCCAAAGCTGGCGAAACTTCCTCGACCGGACGCTGGATCGACACGGCCGCGATCTATCTGGCAACGATCTATCCGCTCGTCTGGTGGCACTCGCACATGCCGAGAAACTTCTGGTGGTTTCTCGAAGAAGACTTCGCACGCGCCCCAAAGATCGCAGCGAGCCTTCTCGAACCGGTCTACTGGGCAGCACTGCTCGTCTACGGCGGCCACAGTCTCTACCGCGGCACAAAGCTCGGCGAATGGAACCCAGGCAAAGACATCGTCGTCGCGACGACCGCGCTTTGCTGGCACCTCGGCATTATCACGTTCAATTCAGATTACGCCTTCACCGTGACCAACGTGATCACCCACGGCGTTCCCTACTTCGTCCTCGTTTACTGGTATCGCTATCGCAACCCAGGTGGAGAGTCGAACTCTGCCGGCAAAGCGAGGTCCGATAAAGTGGCTGCACCCGGCAATCGGTCGGCGCGGACGTTTCGGCGAATCGCCTTCTTTCTGGGAACGCTCTGGCTGCTGGCGTTCCTTGAAGAGTTTCTCTGGGATCGAGGCATCTGGCACGAACGAGGCTGGCTGTTCGGTTCGGAGTGGCTGACCGAATCTCACAGAGCGAACCACCTTCAGAGCGTGCTTGTCCCACTGCTCGCCGTGCCACAGATCACGCACTACATTCTCGATGGTTTTATCTGGAAGCGACGCAGCAATCCGCGATTTCGGGACACCGTCGAAAGTTAAACGACGTGAGCTCAACGGGCGACGAGACGACAATGCCAGAACCGGCAGCCGCTACGACGGGCGATGAACCACTCAGTCTCGTCGCCGTGGGACTCGTCATGCTGACGGTCGTGCTGTGGGCCGGCACCCCGGTGGCGATTCGATTTTCGACGGACCTTCTGCCTCCGTTTTCCGTCTCGGGAATCCGCTTCGCCCTCGCCGCGATCTTCATGCTCGGCTGGACTTTCGCCCATGGAACGAGCGTCAAACTGGAGTGTGAGAATCTCGTTCCGCCGATGATCGCCGGTTTTCTGATGTTCCTTCAGATCGGCACGTTCACGCTCGGCGTCCACATGTCGAACGCGTCTCACGGATCGATTTTCATCAACACATTTATCTTCTGGGTCGTGGGGATCGAGCATTTTGTGACGAAGGAAAAGAGCCTTTCGATCCGCAAGTCCGCCGGCCTGATCCTCGCCGCCGCTGGCGTGCTGCTCATTCTGAAGTCCGCCGAGCAGCCACCCGACGTGGTCATTGAAGAGGCCGCGTCGATCGAGGGCGACCTTTTACTGCTGCTCAGCGCGCTGCTTCTGGGGATCAAAATTTCCTGGACCAAGCACTCGTTGAAGACGATCCACCCCGACTGTTTCATTTTCTGGCATCACGTCTTCGGCGTGATCCTGTTCGTGATTTACGGAGCTGTCATCGAGCGTTTCGACCCGCGGATCCTGACCGAGCTATCGCGCGAAGACGTTCGCGCCGCGTGGTGGGGACTGCTCTACCAGGGCCTGGCTGTGGCGGGGCTCTGCTTCGCGATCCAGGCGCGGCTGCTGAAAAAACACTCCGCGTCGCGGATCTCCGTCTTCAGTTTTGCGACGCCGCTGTTCGGAATCCTGTTCGCCGTCCTGCTGCGAGGCGACCCGCTCTCGCCCTGGCTGTTCCTGGCAGGCGTCGCCGTGGCCGCGGGAATCCTGCTCGTGAATCTGGAGAATCGAAAAAGCAGACCGCCAACGGACTCGTAGGACGAACGCCTTCGTCCGTCAAACGGGCCTACCTTCCTGGCCTTCGTCCCGGAGGTCCCCCGCCGCCCGGTCCGTCTCTCCCCGGACCCCCGGGATCGGTGACCGGCAGAGCCGTCTTCCACTGGATTCCCAACTGCGATCCGAGCCGCGTGTGACTGGCCGTCTGCTTGTCGACTCGCTGATGCAGCACGACGGACACGTTGAGGGCGTCCTGGAGTTCCTCGTCACTGACGCCGCCTTTCAGTTGAGCCAGCACGTCTCCTTCCAGTCCAAACTGCCCCGGCTCGACGACGATGATTTCCGATGAGGCCTGCAGACCGCGAATGGCCTTGAGGTCTGCGGAATCGGTTGTCGCAACGTACAGAAACTGCCCGATGAATTCGTGGCTCCAGGCGAGCTTCGACATTCCTGCTTTCAGTTCGGTGAGGCGGTCCTGACTCGACGCCCGCAGCACGATCAGCGGCTGGTTGTCACACGAGGCAACATTGATCGCGAGCCGGACATCGCTCATCACTGGCAGGTCCATGTCCGTGCCGCGAGCTCTGTACTGGCTGGAAATGCGACGCATCGTGGTGGCCATCGTACCGATCGACCGGAACGCAAAGTCCGGCGAGCGACCAGACCGAACGAGCTGCCGTTTCCCGTCCGGCGAGAGAATCGCAAACGTTGTGTTCTCCAGCTCGCCCGAACGACCGATGAAGATCGACTTGAGCAGTGCGGCTTCCTCTTTGTTCTCGTAAGTCGCAAGACGGATGCAGACGAACTTGCGGGACTCGTCAATCACCTCGGCGTCAGACAGGAAACTCCCATCCATTTTTTGCTTGCCGGGTCACCAGATGCCCGGCGTGCCGTGGCAGTGCGGAGCCGCTGAGATCAGCAGAATCGGCTGCCCGGTTTTCTGAGCCACCGCCAGACCGCCCTTCCACGTTCCGTGCCAGGCAATTTTTCCCGTAGCGGATTCATCGGCCGCACCGGCCGAAAGGCACACGGCCAGAGTCACGGCGGCGGCGAGTAGTTTTGTCTTCATAGGTCTCTCATGAATTCATGAAGCGGGTGAACGAGTTTTGCCGGGACGAGCCCGATCCACTGTATCCTGTAAAAACGCGCGGCCAGCCCACAACGGAACATCAAAAAGCCGCTTTCCAGGAATTCCCCACCGATGCGGTTCGGCGAGTCTCTGCCCCGATCTGTATCCTGTGTTGCCGATTCCGATTTCAACGACATTTCCTTGTGGTTCAACGACGATCGCTTGTGGCTTGACGATGCCTGAATACCTGCAGGATCACCATTCTTTGATTTACTGGCTGGCCGGCGGATCCGTCGTGATGCTCGTCCTGGGAGCACTCTTCGCGCCGGCCGTCATCGCCCGGATCCCCGCTGACTATTTCGTGCGGGAAACGCGAGTAGAAACCCGCTCGTGGCACATCCTGAGAATCGTCACGCGCATCGGGAAGAACCTGCTGGGAGTGCTGCTGCTGGTCGCGGGAATTCTGATGCTCATTCTGCCCGGGCAGGGAATTCTGACGATCTTCGCCGCACTGATGCTGCTGGAATTTCCCGGTAAGAGGCGGCTCGAACTGGCAATCATCCGGCAGCGCATCGTCCTGAAAGCGGTGCAGTGGTTGCGTCAAAGAGCCGGGCGAGACCCGCTCGAAATGCCGCCCACAATTCAACCCGACGCGTAAGCTTTGAAGTTGTGCTTCGGGCTACGTTGAAGAACGAACAATGCCAGCAGATGAAAGCGGCCCGGTCACGTGACCGGGCCGTTTTCGTAAACCGACGGACTCATGGAGATTACATTCCATCGAGTCTGTCGAGCAGCTCCGAAGTGAGTACGAACAGTTCGTTGATTTCTGCCGTTTCCAGCGGGTCGAACGTGTTGGTGCCCTGGCCGCCGGCGATGACGTCGGTGCCGCCGGCTCCCACCAGAGTGTCGTCTCCCTCCTGGCCGAGAATGGTGTCGGGAGCTCCCCCGCCGTGGATCGAGTCTTCACCGTCGCCACCGACCACGACGTCGCTGCCGTTGTCGCCGAACAGCGAGTCGTCGCCGTCACCTCCGTCGATGCCGTCCTCACCATCGCCGCCAAACACCGTGTCGGCTCCGTCGCCGGCCAGGATTTCGTCGTTGCCGCCGTTGCCTCGGATGAAGTCGTCCCCATCGTCGCCCAGGATCGTATCGTTGCCTGAGTTTCCGTTGATGACGTCGTTGTTACGGCCTCCGTTGAGAAAGTCGTCGCCCGATCCGCCAATCAAAGTGTCAAGCCCCAGTCCACCAAGGATGGAGTCGTTCCCGAATGAGCCGATGAGGTTGTCGTTTCCTGAGCCGCCGTCAATCGTGTCGTTGCCAGCTTCCCCGTCGACCCAGTCGTTGTCGTCTCCGCCAGAGATACTGTCGTTGCCGTTGCCGCCGAGAATGCTGTCGTTGCCGAGTCCACCATCGACCGTGTCGTTTCCGTCCTGGCCATTGATCGTGTCGGCTCCGGCACCACCCCGGATGAGGTCATTGCCACCACCGGACATGATGAGGTCATCGTCGTCGCCGCCGGATAATGTTTCCGCACTGGCACCACCGGTGAGCGTGTCCCTGCCGGCTTCGCCGTTCATCTCAATCCGCAGACTGCTGACGCCGCCGTTCGAGGAATTGATCGCGTCGTTGCCGGCTCCCCCGTTGATCGTCAACCGACTGAGCACAACATTGCTGACAGAAGTCAGTGCAATGACGTCATCTCCGCCATCGGCGTTGACCACGATTTCGCTGATATCGAAGTCGAGCGTGACTCCGGCAAAGCCTTCTGCGACTGTCAGCCGCCCTTCCGCCGTCTGTCCGATCGTGAAGTTGTTGTCCGTCGCGTCGCCACGGATTTCTGCCGTGTCGCCGCCGGTGCCGCCGAAGAACGTATCTGTGCCGTCCGAAGCGCTCCGCCAGACCAGCGTGTCTTCGTCGGCTCCACCGATCACGACGTCCTGACCGCCCTGACCGAAGAGCGTGTCGTTCCCGTTCTGCCCGTCCAGAGTGTCATTGCCGGCAGCCCCCAGCATCGAGTCGTTGCCGTCTCCCCCCAGAAGACTGTCGGCTCCGTGGTCACCAATGATCGTATCGTTGCCAGCAGCACCGATGATCGTGTCTTTTCCCAGGCCTCCGTTCAGCAAGTCGCCTGCCTCGTCGCCACCAGCGACGGTGACGGTGACCGTGGCAAGGTTACTGGTATCTCCGCTGTTATCCTGAATCGTGTAGGTGAATGTGTCTGTTCCGAAAAATCCCGGATTGGCTATGTAGGTGACCAGGCCGTTTCCGAGGCTGACAGCCGTCCCATTTGCCGGTTGGTTGACCGCGACCGTCGAGAAAACGAGCACGCCGTCCGGGTCCGAGTCGTTAGACACCACGTCGATCGTGACCGGATTCGTGGCGAAGGTCATGTTCCCGGGGTCGTCCACGGCAGTGGGAGGCATGTTGATCGGCAGTGGCACGAAGACACCGAATGTGCTGTGAGACGTGTAGGTGTCTGAGCCACCGGGCGGAATCACGTAGAGGTTTCTTAACGCCATCCGATTATCGAATGTTGGATTATCAACGATGTCGTCGCCGTCAGTGTCACCCTCAATGAGGTTCGGCAATGGGGCTCCCGACGATTCATCGACAACGAAGAGATCGGCAAGGTGAAACCTGTCTGTGATTTGCGGGATACCACCCTCACCCGTGATCCCGGCAAACGCAACCTGGACTCCGGGCATTACGGTATTGGTACTTTCAAAGAGCACACGCGTACCTTGTGAATCGAAGATTTGTCCTCCACCATCGTTGAAGGCGCCCGGAAAACGCGTCATGTGGAAGTCAACGTAGCGAACCATGTCCAGCGTAACGTCCGCCGCGGAGTTGTTCGTCATCGTGTACGTTGAAGTGAGCAGCACACCGATAGGCTGTCCGGCTCCATCCTCAAGCGACGTCAGTTGATGAACTGCGTCCCATGTCACGCCGAAGTCAACAAAAGTGGCGGTCGCTTCGGTAGCGGTACCGGTCAGCGTCGCACCACCACTGTTGAGTTGGCCGAATCGCGTTCCCATTGTCGAATTTCGAATGTTCGTTTGGGTGATGAATTGAACATCGGCTGGGCCATAGGTCGCCCCGAGCGGATCAAAGAGAGCCGTGTTGAATTCCCCATCAGCCGTGAGTCCGCCCAGGACCAGGCTGTTGTCGCCGGTTCCAAAAGTCAGCGTGGCTGACGCGCCGAGGTTTGCTCCGCCACCGGTTGCCACAGCATCCGTCAGATCCTCAATCGGGAACGCCGAACTTGGTGGCGGTGGTGGTGGTGGACTCGGAACAGGCGGAGGTGGCGGTGCTGCCGCGTCTCCCGTGATGGTGCTCTGAATGAGGTCGTCGCCCGTTCCTCCAGTGATTATGTCCGCCCCGGCGGTGCCGATCAAAGTGTCGTTGCCAGCCTCGCCAAGAATGATGTCGTTGCCGAATGTCAGTGTGCCGGGATCCGGTCCATCGCCGAGGACAAAGTCGTCTCCGCTGCCTGCCCGGATGATGTCGTCTCCGGCTTCGCCGTCGATGGTGTCGTTGCCGGCACCGCCCTGGATGAATTCGTTGCCTTCTCCGCCCAGGACCGAATCGTCGCCGGCGCCGGCGTTGATGAGGTCGTCGCCGAGTCCGCCGGTGAGGATGTCGTCGCCGGAGTTGCCGAAGATCTGGTCGTTGCCGTCGTCGCCGTTGATCTGGTCGGCTCCGCCGCCGCCAAACAGCACGTCGTCTTCGAGGCCGCCGTTGAGAATGTCGTCGCCGAGATCTCCCTGAAGGAAATCGGCACCGGCGCCACCGAACAGGTCGTCGTTGCCGTCACCGCCCAGAAGGCTGTCCATGCCGGGACCGCCGGTGATGACGTCCCGTCCGTCGCCGCCGATGATTGTGTCGTTGCCGGCTTCTCCGTCGACGATGTCGTCCCCGTCGCCGCCAAGGATGCTGTCGTCCCCGTCGCCGCCAAGGATGCTGTCGTCCCCGTCGCCGCCAAAGATCGTGTCGCCAGCGCCAAAGCTGGTGATCGTGTCGTCGCCGTCTCCCGCGTCGATCGTGGCTTCGACATTGTTGCTGCCCAGGAACGTGTCATCGCCGTTCCCCAGCGAAATCGAAACGGCTGTCGGTCCCGTGAGGCCCGTGAAGATGTTCTCATCGACGTTGCGGATGTCGACCGTGTTGGCTTCGTCGCCCGTGATGATCGTCAGCTGGGTGAGCGTACTGGCGGCGAGGACTCCGACAGCCGGCGACACGACACCGTCGATCGTGACCTCGACGTTCAGAAGATTGGCCGGGTCCTGCTGGACCACCACATCCTCGCCGGAGTCTGTTTGAATCCGCAGCTCGGTCCCGTTCAAAAGAACGGTCGCGGCCAGCAGCGTTCGAGTTTCCAGCGTCTGCACCTGGCGGTTTGTCGAAATCCGGTTGCCCGGTTTTGCCGTGCGTCGTCCGCGTCCGCGAGTCAGTCTCGCTCGCAATCCTTCCAGCCAGGGATGAACAGCCACGTTGTGCCTCCTTGTACAGACGACGTCAGCCGGCGCGCGTCCCTGCCGCCAGCTGTGACACGCGGCCGGTAACCGCCCGGTGTCAATCTCGATGGGAGGGTCAAGCTCAGTGGTGAGCCGATTCCTCCATCGGTAATTCGACCATCGCAATCGGTGCGTGCATCACAATCGGTCCGTGGGAAACATTCCGTACAACCGGAACCGCTGTTGGCCATGCAGAACGCAGGACACCTACAGCCGGAGCAACCCTGCGAATCGGTGCACGTCGGCGAACCGGTGTTTCCGCAAGAGTTTTTGTATTCGGCACACTTTGTGTCACCGGAGAAAACGTCACAACCGCTACAGATTCACAATGAAAGCGTCGGGGCCGAGGCACGTTCGGCAGAGCAGAAAAGTGGGGTAAGCATCCTGCTTGCCGACGCACTGTGACCGAACATCGCAAGCTGGAAGCTTACGCCACGGAAACTGCGACCCGTAAATTCAGCCCTGACAAAGCAGTCGGCGGATTTCTCCGAAATCCGCCTGCGTTCAAGGCTCCTGCGGGTGAGGCTCCTGCGGGGGATGATCGCTGCACGCGGCTCGCCATGCGCGGTGCTCAGGCCTCAGCCCGGTCGCCGTCAAGCGGAATGCGGCTACTCGATCAACCCGAAAGTGTTTTGAGCGGCTCCGATCAAAGCACACGATTCGGAAGAAGCCAGCAGTCGCTCGACCTGATCGGTGCCTTCCAGCGGGAACATGAACAGGTTTTCGACCAGGTCCGATTCCAGACCGCTCACGAGATACACGCGGGCCCAATCGGCGGCTCCAGCCAGTTGCGAGGCAGCAAACAGGTCCTGCGGTCGACGCTCGCGAAGCGGGTGGAGTGCGTCGAGCGGTTCTTCACAGCCGCAGAGAATCTTCAATCCGTCGCCCGGCGGTTCGTTGATTTCCGACAGGACGACGATTCGGCCGTCCGCTTCGACAAGCTGCCTGGCCGTCGCGAGTGCCTGGCCGACCTGAGTCCAGCCATGCCCGGACGTGTCATGAGGAATTGCCACCACGACCGTGTCGACCCGCTCCGGCATCGTGATCATCCAGTGATCGTCGACGGTCTTTCGACAGTGATCAAAGACGGAATCCGAGCTGCCGGCCGCGACGTCAAGAAAACCCTCACCACTGGCCGCGACCACCTGCACGACAAACTGAATGCCCATCAGCCAGGCGATCTCGTCCACCAGCTGGCGAAGCGGCCGGGAGTCGCGCGGGGCGAGTTCTCTGTGTCCCTGCCCGACGGTTCGTGCGAGCGCGTCGACGGTCGACAGTCCGGGATAGACGACACTGTGGGTGCCTCGGTAGCCCAGCAGCGGGTCAAACGCGGTCGTCCCGATTGGCAGCACAAAGTCCGCTTCGACAACTTCCTTCGCGAGATAAATGCGGTCTCCGCCGGAAGTCGTTGCGAGGTAGGCACAGCTGTGTTCGTCGGTCGGGTCGTGAATCTTCCAGGTAATGGCTGATCGCAGGGACTCGGGCAGTAATGTTCTCGGGTCGGCCGGGCGCGACGTGCCGAGCCCGGCGGGCTGCAGGATTGTGACCCGCTCCGGATTGATGTCCCGCCGCTCCAGGTAATGCCAGACCTCGGCGATCAGTTCCGGTGAGCCTGGTGTCTGCCGGTCGAGTGCGATCACCACGTTGTCATCGGGAACGAGAGCCCGGTCGAGACAGGGAAGACTCATCGGTGACGCGAGCGTTTTTCGGATCGCTTCCGCTGGCTCGGACATTCCCGCGGGACCGGGACGAAAGACCGCGACGCGCTGCGATTCCAGTTCGCATGAAAACTCCTGACAGCCGCCAAAAGGAAGGCGGATGGAAATCGACTCTTTAAGCGGCACGATCCGGCAACTCCGAGGTAGTAACGAAGGGTGGTGGTTGTTTTTTTCGTGGATGGGATGCCGCGTGAGCCTCGCTGCGCGTGCGGCACGGAAGGAGTCTTGCCCTTCCGTTCCAGGCGAACGATCGCGACCGTACTCATCAGCGTCCACCCTGGCCATCTGACCCGACTGTCGATTCCGAATCGACGCTCCGCAGATGATACCCCGTCGCGGCAAAGTCAGCCTGTGTGACGGACAATTCTGTCAGTCCGGGGTGTGGCAAAACCCAGGGGCGTGATTTTTCTCGTTCAGCCACCTGGACAGGAAGTGGGATTCGCCCCGGACGAGCGGCGACAGCACGTAGCCAAGAGTGTTCGGCACGGTTTCTGCCTGACGATGCGATACGCAGAGGCCGTGCCGAACACTCCGAGCAGGATGCCCATGCCTCGGTCCCTCAGCGGTGTTTCGCCAGCAGCTCCGCGATCTGGACCGCGTTTGTGGCCGCGCCTTTACGCAGGTTGTCGCTCACGCACCAGAAGGTCAGGCCGTTGGGGTGCGAGATGTCTTTTCGGATTCGGCCGATAAAGGTCTCGTCGCTGCCATCGCAGGTACTCGGCATCGGATAAACGCCGTTTCCGAGATCGTCGACAACGGTCAGGCCCGGAAAGTTTGAGAACAGGTCGCGGGCTTCCTCTGGCGAAACCGGCCGTTCTGTCTCGACCATGATGACTTCGCTGTGGCAGTTGGAAACCGGAATGCGGACGCAGGTCGCGCTGATCTGAATCGAATCGTCTCCAAGAATCTTTCGCGTCTCGTAGACCATCTTCATTTCCTCGCTCGTGTAGCCAGCTTCTTTGTGGCTGCCGATTTGAGGGATCGCGTTGAAGGCGATGGGATGAGCAAAGGCTTTGTATTCGTAGGTCTCGCCAGCCAGGTGAGCACGGGACCCGGCCTCAAGATCGCGGTTGCCCTGAAGACCCGCTCCGCTGGTCGCCTGGTAAGTGGAGACGACGACCCGCTTGACCGTCGCCGCGTCGTGCAGTGGCTTCAGAGCGAGCACCATCTGTGTCGTCGAGCAGTTCGGGCTCGATATGATTCCTTTCGCGTTGAGTGCCGCGTCGGGGTTGATCTCCGGCACGACGAGGGCAACGTCCGGCTTCATGCGGAAGTATCCGGACTCGTCGATGACCTTTGCTCCTGCCTGGATCGCAGCCGGCAGGAACTCGGCGGCGGTGTCGTCGGGAGTGCTCGCGATCACCAGCTCGATGCCGGCGAAGCAGTCTTTCGTCAGCTCTTTGACGGTGTAATCTTCGTCCTTGAACTTCAGCGTCGATCCTGCTGACCGGGCTGAGGCGAGAAACGTGAACTGTTTCGCCGGAAAGTCCCGCTGTTCGAGTAACTTCAGAATGATGGTTCCCACGGCACCGGTCGCGCCGACAACGGCCACTGATTCAAACACGAGTCAAAGTCCTGTCGCAGATTGAGTGAACGAAAAATGGACCAGAAGTGACGTCGGTCGCTTCCGGGGAGCCTGACCCGTTTCGGGGCCACGCGGTTCAGCGTGAGGCGGAATCGGTCATTTGAGACGCCTCAAAGCAGCCCGGGATCAGCTCAGTGAACCGCCATCGATCCACAGGCGGCGATCAACCGGACGAAACATCCTCGCGCTACTCCGATCGCATTTCCTTGCAAACTTCGAATATATCCTCGCCCAAAGTCGATTGGAATCGACCACGGACGTCGAGCGTCCGTCCTACAGGAGGGTTCTCTCAGCTTTCGCCGAAAATCGCGACGCTGGCGGTGTAACCGTGGATGAAGTTTCGCCCGCCGATCGGGCCGAGTTCTCCCTGAGCGAAAAAACCCGCGACCGGAATCTGATTCAGGCTGCGGTGGATCAGTCCGGCATCGTGGTTCGGCTGAGGAAACAACCGCGTGCCGCGTCCGTTGCACGAAAACAGGAGAGCGGCTCCGCTTGGCGATCCGGTCACCGCATGCCGATCAAGGAGCGATGTCAGTTCCTCATCGGCGGTGACCGCGTCTCGAACGTGGAATCGGACGGTCTGCCCGACGCGAACTCGATTGCCGATCACGATCGCGCCACTTTGCTCCTGAACTCCCATAACGTTGGCGATGAGGAAGTCCCCCAGCTCGAACGATTCCTGGTATTCGTTGATGACGATGCCCAGGTGAGGCCCCTTCTGCAGAAGCTGCTGATCTTCCGGCGCGAGCTCCGCAAAAAACTCGTTGAGCTGGTCGAGGCACGGTTTGCCACCCAGCTCGTAAACCAGATTGTCTTCCGACTTCGTCACGACGAAGGTCGGTCCGATCGGACGACAGCCCTGTGAGACGATCGTCGAGATTGTCGGCCCGCCACGCACCACAACGCCGACTGCTCCCTGCCCGATCTGCTGTCGATCCTGGAAGAGACAGTTCTCGCCGGGGCCACCACCGCCGCTGGCCATGCCGCCGATGAGAGGCACTCCGGGCAGTTCCTCGCCGAGCCGGTCAATGATCTGGTCGACTGCCGTCGAGAAGGGTTCGCCCAGGAGAAACACCGCTCGAATATCTGCGGCGTCTGTCGAAAGGTCCGGCCAGCCCTCACTGATCAGTCCATCGGGAGTCCGCTCGAACTCGATGTGAAACGGTTCGAGCTTCGCACCGGGCAGCGAGGCGGACCACAGGCTCAACGCCGGGCCGTGTTCGATCTCCCGGTCGTTGCCGGCGATCGTCTCGCCCGCGCAGCCGAGCAGCACCTGCGAACCAAGTCGATTCTGAATCAGCTCGGCGAGGTCAGGAAAGCTGTCGCGGTGTTCGTGCGAGACGAAGACGAACGACAGGTCCGGCGATTCTCCGCCGAGCCCCTCCAAAACGGCGTCGCACACAGAAACGGTGGCTTCTTTGCATGAGTCAATCTGCGAAAGGCTCGCGGCGTAGGGCACAATGAATTCCACTTTCGGAAGGATGCAGGATCAACGGGGCATTTGACCTGCTGCCGTCGGAACCCGCAATCGAGCGGGAAAACTGCCGCTCGACAGACGGAGCACCGGGACGCCGCTCATCTCGATTGAGGGACTGTTTTCCGGGGCCACTGCCCTTGCGGTGAGACCTCGCGGTGAGAATGAGAAACCTTCAGCCGCCACTCATTTCCCCATTTGACCCGCCAGCAGCATTTCGTGCCGAACAGGCCCTCTTCCGGGCGCTTTGGGCTTCTAAACTCGGGTCCTTCGAGGCTCCTCGACCGATGCGTCGGCTCCGCTATAATCTCGCCCCGCGAATTGGCTGCTGTGGCCGGTTCCGCCGCGAAATCTGCCTGAAAGAAGGCTCATGGAAATCGTCAAGTACGGCCATCCGGCGCTTCTCTGGAAATCGAAGCCGCTGGAAGAAATTTCTCCCGAACTGAAACGCACCGTGCGGAAAATGTTCGACCTGATGTACGAGGCTCACGGCATCGGCCTGGCCGCGAATCAGGTTGGATTGCCGTATCGATTTTTCATCATTAACGCGACCGCCGATCCTGCCGAGACCGAAGAGGAACTCGTTTTCATCAACCCGGAAATCGTTCGCCGAAAGGGCAGTGAGGAAGGCGAAGAAGGCTGCCTCAGCCTGCCGGACCTTTACGGCGACGTCCCGCGTGCCGAAGAGATCGTGGTTGAGGCATTCGACCTGGATGGACAAGGTTTCTCGATCGAGGCGGAAGAACTGATTGCCCGGGTCATCCAGCACGAAAACGATCACCTGGACGGCGTCCTCTTCATCGACCGAATGAGCGACTTCGCCCGTCAGGAAATCGAACCGCGAATCGCCGACTTCGCTGACCAGTTCGCACGTCGCCAGAAAACCGGCGAATTGCCTGGCAACGACGAGATCAAAGAACAGCTGGCGAAGTTGGAGAAGACGTTCGAGTTTCCTGAGTAGAGAACGCCTCGCAGGACGGACGCCCACGTCCGTCCGGGACTTTTCCGGACAACACCTTCAGTTGGACTCCACCTGACGGACGTGGGCATCCGTCCCGCGGGGTCTGTTAAGGAATTCCTTTGTCGCTTCGACTTGTCTTTCTGGGAACCGGCAGTTTTGCGTTGCCGACTTTTCGTGGGCTCTACGAAACCGACCACGACGTCGTCGGCCTCGTGACGCAACCGGACCGGACGGGGCAAGGGCATCATCGACACGTCAACCCGCTCAAGGAACTGGCTGAGGAAAACTCGACTCCAGTCTTTCAGCCGGCGAAGGCGAATGAGGCAGACTCGATCGCGCGGCTGCGCGAGTTTGAAGCGGATCTCTTCGTTGTCGCCGCCTACGGTCAGATTCTTTCCGCCGAGCTGTTGAGTCTTCCTCGCCTGGGAGCGATCAATCTGCACGCGTCGCTGCTGCCGAAGTATCGCGGGGCGGCTCCCATTCAGTACGCGGTGCTGTGCGGCGAAACGGAAACCGGGATCACCATTTTTCAGATCGAACCGAAGCTCGACGCCGGGCCGGTCCTGGGAGTCGTCAAGACGGACATCGGCGGGAAAGAAACCTACGGCGTGCTGCAGGACCGACTGTCGGAACTCGCCGTGCCGCTCACACAGCAGGTTGTCGATGAGCTTTCGACCGGGACGACGAAACCGCTGACGCAGGACACGTCGCTCGTCACGAAGGCACCGCGACTGACGAAGGAGCAAGGGCAGATTCCCTGGCAGAAACCGGCTCGACTGGTTTGTTGCCACATCCGGGGAGTCCAGCCGTGGCCGAAACCCTCAACGACGATTGAGCTCGCCGAAGGCAAGCCGCTTCGACTTCTGATCCTCGATGCCGAGCCCGCTGACCGGGCAGTGCCAGGAGCACCGGGTTCAATTGAAGTGGAAGATCGCAAGCGGCTGTTTGTGCAGACCGGTGAGGGAGCCGTTGAGGTGCTCACGCTTCAACCGGAAGGCAGGAAGGCCATGTCTGCTGCGCAGTTTCTCAACGGCCGCACGTTGTCGAACGCCGATCGGTTTGCCCTGCCAGCGGAGTGACCTCTCTGGGTGTCGGCTCCGCCGATCGATCAACCGTGGTGCAAATGTCCGCGCAAGACTCAATCTGACCGTCAGTAAGGAACGTGTTCGAAATCGTTTCCCGAAAGTGGCACGGCCTTCCAGGTCGTGCCTGACGCAGGTTTCACATGGGCAGGATGCCAGGAGTGTTCGGCACGGTTCCTGCCTGACGATTCGATACACAGAGGCCGTGCCAAACAGTATTGGCAGGATGCCCATGCCACTTCGTCAGCCGTCAATACGGTGGGCGTCAATCAGGAAGTGATTTCGGACACTTTCCTACGACGATCGGCGACGCAGGTCTGAGAACAGTTGACCGAACGGACGTCGTTTCTCTCCGCCGCTGCTCGAATTCAACTCGCCAGGTTCGGTCTGGCTGAGCTCACTGACACGCTCAACAAACGAAGCGGAAGGCGGTTCCTCGGGCTCGACGACGTCGTACCGTTCGGGGCTGGTTTCAAAGCCTCTTTGTGAGGCAGGCTCAGCAGACTCCTCGCGATGCTCAACGCGATCCTGCTGGAGGCTCCACTGAGTGTCCAGGCACAGGTCGAGAACCGCTGAGCCGATTTCGTCTTCGATGTCCGCGTCGTCGGCAGAAATCATTTCCACCAGCTCCGCTTCAATATCGACTGCCGCTCGTTCGGGCTGATCAACCCGGTCGCGCTGCGACGTGAACCGGTCGTCAATTTCGCCGAGCATTGGAATAATGGCATCGATATACCGGTCCGGATTAACCTCTCGAACCGGGACAGATTCAACGTTGTCCTGGGGAGAATCGTTGAGTTCCAGATCGTCCGGATCCGCGGCGAAGAGAGAGAGTTCAGCGTCGGGTGCTTCCACAACGTCGAGCTGTTCTTCCAGAGTTTCAGATGTCTCTTCGAACCAGTCGTGCATGATGGATTCGCAAAGTTCGTCGGAAGCGGGTTCGCCAGACTCCTCGAAAATCGCGTCCTCCGATCCGATCTGCGACGCTTCCAGATCGTCGTCCGCCTGGGTTTCTGCGACAGTTTCCGCGTTGAGTGATTCCTCGAAGTCGCAGGACTCTTCGGTCGATGATTCGTCTTCCGGGGCGGAAGCGGGTTCCAACGTGACACGAGTCATCGACACGGGCGGAACGTCCCACACGATGCCGGCCGAGAGTGGCTCCTGAATCAGTGAGTACGGATCGGAAACGATTTCGAACTCGACCGCCGGCGTGTTCGCGGCGATCTCCGACGATTCCACTTCGTCGTCAATCTCGCTGTTGCTCGAAACCGGCTCGGTCGCTTCTTCTGCGGCTGTTTCTTCATCGAGAACGACAACAGAATCCGCGTCGGCCGTTGATTCAGAATCCCGGTCGAACTCAGCGGTGAACTCGGCAATTTCCCGTTCCGCCGCAGCGATTTCGGCGAGTACTTCTTCTTCAGTCGGAGCGGCTTTCGTCGTTGATGTCATTTGGTCAGTCGCCGGTTCTTCGGTTGGCTCGGCTTCGTCGGACGGGCCGAATTCAAACACGGATGTGGCATTCGCAGTTTCTTCTGTGACTTCACTTTCCACGATCTTCTGTTCCGGCTGCGCTGGCTCAGGATCGCTGACCGAATCCGGCTCGCTGTTGGAACGAGTCTTTGCCGGGCCCCTTCCCTGGTACTCGGAAACTCCGCAGACGCCCGAAGACAAGTCGAGGACGACTCCACAGATTTCCGAGACGGGCCGCGAAGGCTGCCCATTCAATTTGAACTCGTCTTCGTTCCTCGATCTGGCGACCTCTGCGGATGCGTGCGTTTTTTCACCTGCAGGATCAGACCCGTCCGCGGACGACGCTGGAAACTCGGCCAGGACTGCAGCTTCGTCGAGCGTGTCGCCTTCGTCGTCTTCTCGTGGCGAGTCGTCCGCGCCGAACTCGAAGACGGCGAATGGCGCAGCGAATTCGTCGGACTGCGGCTCAACATGAGATTCCGACGGCGTCGTTTCCTGTGCCGACGGCTCCTCTTCAGCTGCCTCGTCGCCCACTTCGTCAAACGAATCCGCTTCGGTAGACGATCCCGACTCCGAACAACTCTCGATCATCCGGTCGGCATCGTTGACGTCGTTCCAGTGAAGCGGCAGTTGTTTGAGATCTTCCAGTGCCTCCCGCACAGTGCTCTCTGAAACGGGCGATTCATCGGCGGCGAAGGCGAGCAGCAGGCTGTGGTCGGCCAGCTGGTTCAGGCATCGCGGCACGCCGCAACTGGCTCTCGCGATGATCAGTGTTCCCTCTTCCGTAATGACGTCATCCGGTTTCCCGCCTGCCCACTCGATGCGGTGTCGAACGTAGCCGACGGATTCGGCGATGCTGAATTCCTCGATGCAGACGTGAGCCGACGTTCGCTGGTTGATCGCGTCAAACTGGCGATCGGTCATTCGTTCTTCGAGCTCAAGCTGCCCCGACAGGATGACTCGAACGAGCGAGTGCCCTTCCTCGGCAAGGTCGACCAGCGTGCGGATCTCTTCGAGCACGGCCGCCTCGAACAGATGCGCCTCGTCGACGATCAGAACCAGCGCTTCGTAATCCTGGCGGATCTCACCGAGAGCATTCCGCAGTTCGTGCCGCAGTTCCTGCTCGTCGTTTCGAGACGGTTCGACACCGAGTTCGTAAAGAACCGCCTGAAGCAGCGAACGAGGCGTCGGAAAGTTGGAGTTCCCCAGGAAGATGCTGCGGTACCGCTCCCCCAGATCCTTCAGCAGACGCTGGCAAAGGAGCGTCTTCCCTGTGCCGGCAGGAGCCGTCAGGATGCCGATGCCCTGGCCATGCTCGACACAAACCTTCAACTGGTTGAGGTTTTCGGCGAGGGATTCTGTGCTGAAGAAGCAGGCCGGATCGGGAGTCGCGGCAAACGGACGGCGGTTGAGTTGGAAAAACTGCTCGTACATCGCGGGCCTCATTCGACCAGACGGTTAAAAAACAGGCGCAAGCGCAGCGCGGCCGCGCAGGATGCCCTGCAGGAATGATCGAACCGGTAGAACCTGATTCTTGAGCAGAACCCGCAAAGTCTCGCACGACCGGCCGCGTCAACTGGCAAAGAGGTTCAAGGCCACCCATTTTCGCCCGCTTCACCTTGGCCGGCAGTCACGCGGAAAGCACAATCTCTGAAACTGTTTTTGCCCGGCGAGGGTAAAACACGAGTCGAGGCAACTCGGCCCGATTGAATCCAAATCCCGCGAAAGCCGATCCTGTCGAGACGTAACTCTCTCAACAGAAAAGACTTCCGCGAGGAATGAACTAGAAACCGGGATCGTCGTGAGCGACGACGTGGATCTTGTCCAGCGCTGTCTTGCCGGAAACGAGGTCGCGATGCGCGCGTTCACAACGAAGTACCAGAACCTGGTGTTCTCGCTCTGCCTGAAAATGCTCCGGCACCGCGAGGACGCGGAAGATGTCGCTCAGGAATCGTTCCTGCGCGTGTTTCGAGCCCTCGACCACTGGGATCCGTCCCGGCCGATGAAGCCCTGGCTACTGACAATCGTCGCGAACCGGTGCCGCACGGCACTCGAAAAACGATCGAAACTGCCATCACAGAACGACCTGGCGATCGAGCTGGAATCCGAGCGGCGCGAACACTCGAAACACGAACAACAGGAAGTCGACATCGCCGAGGAACTGGATCTGGCCCTGGGCGAACTGCGTGAGGAATACCGAATGTGCTTCGTGCTGTTTTATCAGCAGGAGCTTTCATATGAGGAAATCGGCGAGATCCTGGACCGACCGCAGGGCACAGTCAAAACGTGGCTGCACCGGGCACGAGGTCAGATTGCCGAGTGTCTCCGGGAACGGGGCGTCATTTGCGAGGCATCGTCATGAACTGCAAACAATTTCAGAGTGAACTCGAACGAGCGATCGACGATCGGCAACTGTCGGACCGGAGCGCGGTCAGCAGTCACGCGGATTCGTGCGAGTCCTGCCGGTCAGCCTGGCAGGATTTCCTGCTGCTCGAATCGGCACTCGCATCGTGGACAGAGCCGGTGGAAATCGATCTGGTCGAGCGAGTTATCGCGGCCGCAATCAAACCCGTCCCTTCTCCCCCTTCAGGGGGAGAAGGTGGCCGAAGGCCGGATGAGGGGGCCCCACGAACCTCCGTCGGGAAACCAGTCTCAGTTTCCACATCCCCCTCACCCGCCCTTCGGGCCCCCTCTCCCCCGAGGGGAGAGGGGGCAAGGCAGACCTGGCTGACCATTGCCACGGTCGCGGTCGTCGTTCTCGGTGCAGCGTTTGCCTTTCGACCCGGCCTCAATCAGACGGCCGACGATGACTCGCCACTTCAGACTCCTGGTCACATCCCTCTCGAACCAGAACTCAACGAAGTCGACCAGTACGCGGGAGTCGACGAACTTCTCGCGAGCACTCGTTCCGCCTGGGACGGGATCGCCAGCAAAGCCGTCAATCAGGCCAGCGACCTCAGCGTATTCATGCCGGACCTGAAGGCCGACCTCGGCCTGCCAGAATCCGACAGCACAACAATTCCTGACGAGCCGTCACCCGAAGTATCCCCCGAAAAAGAATCTCGCGAAAAAGAATCACTGATCCCCGGCAGGATCAACCGGGCATTTGACTTCCTGCTCGACGTCTCCGAAGTGACAACGACATAGAAAGAAATCGGCAGCGCTTTGATGAAGCAAATTGATTTAGCGGAGCGGCGCAAGCCGCCCGGTTTTGCATGGAAGAATGCGATCTGACCTGACGGTTTGCGTCGTGCCGCGACTATTTCAACGGGCTGTTGGACACGATTTTCTCAACGAAACCGGTTTCAACCGGAGAGAGACAAGATGACTCGAATCAACCTCAACGTTTTCCTGGCGGCCGTCGCTCTGCTGACAGCCGTGTGGCATCAGGCGACGCAGGCGGACGATCTTTTGAAACTCGTCGACGGCAATGCCGCGGCGTGCCTTCACGTGCGAGGCCTCACCGAAAACATCAGGAAGATCGAAGGGTCGGCGTTCGCCGACCGGCTGCGGTCGGCGGACGTGTATAAAAAATGGCTGGCCAGTCCCGAGTACCAGCAGTTGCTCAGCGCGGGGGCGATGGTGTCGTCGGTTTCCGGAAGTCCGGTTCGCCAGACGATTGAATCGCTGTTTGGGCGAGAGTTCGTTGTTTCGCTGAACCTCACCACCGGTGCGGCTCCTTCGGGAGCACTCATTATCAAAGCGGATGGTGCGACGGTCGAATCTCTGCTCGCCGGGTGGGACCGCATCGACAAGCAGGATCGAACAAAGCGGGAGGCCAGCGGCAAGTCGTACTTCACGTCGCGGAAGGCGGGCAGTCCGAATTCTCTGCAGACGTTTTACGTGATTCTGGATGACGCTTTCGCCTTCTCACACGATGAGGCTCAGATCAAGCGGATCATCGAGCTCTCTGCGGAGAAGAATTCTCGCGAGTCGCTCGCCGGCAACGCGGATTTCGAACCGGCCACCTGGCGTCGCGACAAGAACGAAGTCGTTTCCGTCTTCGTCAATCCGCGAGCTTTCGACAGTCTGCTGCAAACGGGCGGCGATGTGCCGCCGTTCGCGCGGTCCGCGTGGAAGCGGTGCCGGTGGCTCACACTGCGGGGACTTTTTGAGAATGACACACTTCAGTTTCAACTGATCGCCGACTACGACAGCCAGGCAGCTCCCGACTGGTGGAGCAAACAGGTCGGGTTGCAGGCCGAGCGGAAACTGCCGCTCCACCAGGTTCCGGCATCGGCCCTGCTGACAATGAGCGGTCATGTCGCGTCAGGCAGCATTCGCGATCTGTTGAAGTCGGCAACCGGCGATGACGACTCGATGCCGAAGGACGTCCGCCAGGTCCGGCGAGTGCTCGCCGGACTGCTGCTCGGAGCCGACCCGCTCGACGATCTGCTGCCGATGCTTGGTCCGCGCTGGTTGTTCTTTTCCGTGCCGCGCGAACCGGCCGAGTCGGTGACGTTTCCGCTCGACGGTCTGGTCGCGATCGAGATTCAGCTTGGCGGCACGAAAACTCAGCAGGAGCAGACAAAGGCGGGCCTGGAGAACGCGCTCAAGGCGGGCCTCAACGCACTCGCGGCGGTTCACAATGCGAAAACGTCCGGTGAGATTTCTGTGCTGAAACAGCGGGCAGGCGTCGAGTCGACCATTCACTGGGCCGAACCGGTCACGCTGTTCCGACCGGCATTCGCCGTGACGGACCGCCACCTGGTTCTGGCGACGACTCCCGAGATTTGCGGAGCCTTCGTGGCCAGTGAAGCACAGGCGGCTCGTGGTGAGGCACCTCGCGCGGACAGCCGCGAAGACAGCCTTGCGAATAACAACCAGTTGGTCGTCGCGAATTCGGCGGAAGCTCGGAAGCTGCTGGAAACTCATTCCGACTGGTTCATCCGCCGCGCGAAGCGGGACAATATCTCCAAAGAAGAAGCGGCACGCAGACTCGCGGAACTCAAAGACGCTCTAAGCCTCATCGACCGCACGTGGTTTTGCGTCTCCGGCGATGCAGACACGCTGACTGCCACGATCGGAGCGTCGATTGAGAAGTAGGGTGGGCCGAGCACAGCGAGTCCCACCAGACATGCGAATCCGCAATCTGCCGGAGCTCGCTCGGCCCCGCTCACCCCTGTTTTACTTTCGAGACATCGCGTCGCGAGCCACTCTCATGACGTTACCGCCGAGAATTTTCCGGATCACCTCATCCGAGTGGCCTCGCTGAACCAGGCCGACCGTGAACAACGGCCAGTTCGTCCATGCCAGGCTGCTGGCCATGTCGGCCGTCGTTTTGAAATCGTCCGCCGGCCACAGCGAGCGAAACTCCGTCCGCGTTCGACGCAGACGCGGCACTTTTTTCGATTCCACCGCGGCGTTCTGGGATGAGTACGCCACGTCGGTTCCGATGGCGACGTGGTCGGCTCCAAAGTTTTTCACGACATAGTCGATGTGATCGAGGAAGGCGTTGATGTCGCCGGTTCCTCGCAGAAATCGTGAGATGCAGCAGATGCCGACGTAGCCACCGGAATCGGCAATCGCCTTGATGACCTCATCCGGCTTGCTGCGGATGTGCGGGTAAATCTCTCCGACAACGGTGTGACTTGCCACGACTGGCCGGGACGAAACCTGTGCCGCTTCGAGGCTCGTCTGCCAGCCGGAATGAGCACAGTCGGGGATGACTCCGACGCGGTTCATTTCGGCGATCACGCTGCGGCCGAAATCACTGAGTCCGGCGTTGGCCTTCTCGGCACAACCGTCGCCGATCATGTTTCGCCTTTGATACGTGAGGTGCATCATGCGGATGCCGAGCTGGTAAAAAACGCGCAGATATCGGAGCTCGTCCGGCACGGACAACCAGTCCTGAGTCAGCGGCACACCGTTGCCCGTCAGGTAAAGACATCGTTTTCCGGCTTTCTTTGCTGCCTCAACATCGTCCGGTGTCGCGGCCTTCGCGACCTGGTCTCGCAACATGTCCGTCACGTAGGTGAACCGAGCCAGCCGCTTGATCAGCCGCATCGGGTCCTGCCCTTCCTCACCAGCGTTCTGAAAAATGCACGTCACGCCGGACGCCCGCCAGGCATCGAGGTACTCGCGCAGCTCTTCCGGATTTCCAACGCAGCCGATCATGCCCATCTCTTCGCGCATGTCATCGAGCTCGACTTCGGATGCTCCCTCCTCGATGGCTGCCGCGAGCGAGTCTCCATTCAGCGCGGATCGCGGGGAGAATCCGTACGCGTCGAAAACGAGCGACTCGGCGTGCAGCTTGAGTCCACGTTCGAGTTCCTTTGCCGTCGGCTTGAGGATCCGCAGTCCGACCTCGCGAGCGGCCTGAATCGTCGGGTTGAGATTCCCGGTCAGCGCAGCGACAGGATCGACCGTCGGCTCGGCCGGGCTGCTGTCCGCTCCGGCCACAGCAGCGCCTGCAAAAGTGGCTCCCAGAGAACTGTGCAGAAATCCGCGTCGGTCCATTTTGATTCTCCTACAGGTTAAGCACGGCCTTCAGGCCGGCGAGTGGGATTGCCACCCAGTCGGGGCGATTGTTGAGTTCGTAGCGAAGTTCGTAGAGCACTTTTTCCAGCAGATACAGGTCGAGAAGCTGCTGAGTCTGCGCTGGCGAGTCGGGCAGGAAGACCTGACCGGTTGCTGTTTCGAGATAGCCTTCGAGGAATACTCGGGCGGAGCATCCGAACCAGAAGTTCTGCCAGGCGGTGACGTTGTCGGGGATGCTGCGGTCGTCGAGAGCCGGCGTGAGTTTCGCGGCACCGGTACACGCCGCGTAGTGAAGCGACCGGACAAGCCCGGCAACATCTTTCAAGGCGCTGCGTTTTTCACGTCGCTCGACAATCAGCCGGTCTGGCTCGCCTTCGAAATCGATGATCACGAAGTCGTCCTCGGTGCGGAGGATCTGGCCGAGGTGGTAATCGCCGTGAACTCGAATCTGCCTGCACGCGATGTCGGACGCGGCGGCTTCGAATTCGGTGAGTTGAGCGAGGGCCGCTGCTTGAATCCGCCCTGGCAGGTCTGGCGAAACCGGATCAGCAAGGTCTGCCAATTCGAGCATCGACCGGGTGGATTCGACTTCAACCCGGATTGTGGCGAGGAGACACTGAATGGACTCGACCGTCGCCGGCTCGGGGCGAAACGCGTCGCAGTCCGGATCCGAGCTGAGTGCGATGTGAAGTTCCGCCGTGCGGCGGCCGAGGAGTTTTGCATCGTCAAGAAAGTCGCCGATCAGCTCGGCATCGTCCGGCAGAGGCGATCCGCAGGAAGCGATCGACCAGTCGACCGTGGGCGGTGTGACCTCCAGCATTTTCTGGCTGAGGAACAGTCGCTGCCAGAACCCGTCGTTCTGTTCGAGCGTGAACGTCCACGCGTCGCTCTCGGCCGGGACGAGTCCAGAAATCAGAGCGAGGCATTCCGGCGGACCGCTTGCCGGAAGAAAATTGACATGACCGGTGACGCAGGGCGAATGAGTGAAGCCGGCATCGACGGTCAGAAAGCTGGCGACTTCGACGTCCGGATTGGTTTCCGCCGAGGGACGCCGAAACATTTTCAAAAAGTACCGGCCGTCGAGGATGACGGACGTGTTGCTCTGTTCGGTTTCGGGGAAATCGACGGTGATGTGCGACGTCGCCGACCAGCTCAGGTCGGAATCGGTTTTCAGGAATCGCAGCGCGGGCCTTGCGTCTGAACCGGACTCGACGTTGCTCAGCGCGCTCCGCAGGAACTCGGCCCAGAATTCCGGATCGGACGATGCTTCGAAAACTGCTTGCGGATCGGAACCGTCGGCCTCAACGAAGGTCAGAATCCGGGAGGGAGCATTCTCGACGGACGACTTGATCGAGAGCGGAACGGCGTATCGCTGGCCGATCTGGTCGTCGAAGCGGACTTCGATCATCGCCAGCCAGAATTCCCCGGCGGTCGTCGTCGCGATTGGCAGCGCCTCGTCCATTCTGATTTGAGAAATCGACTTCGTCTTGCCGGCGAACCATCTCTGATCCGCAAGGAATTCAGGAAGGGCCGTTAACAGCGGCGAGGTCTCGGCAAGGAACAGGTCGGTTGCCGAGTCGACGCGGGCGGGCGCGGGTTCGCTCACTGGTTCATCCATGGTGCAGAGTCAAAGAATGGTGCAGAGTCAAAGAAATCCACATGGGTTTTCATGCGGGTCGTCCGAGGTGACGAAGATTACAGTAGCCTTTACGCTGCGGAAAGAAGCGGGCCGTTTCCGCAACGGGCCGCGTGACCAGCAAACGAAAAACCGATCCGGCAAGGAGTGTCGGGTGACAAAGGAAGCGGCATGGAGTCTCTCGCCAATCTGAAAAAACAGCTCGGCATCAAGCGGCTGGTTCTGCAGATTCACGATCTGAGTTTTCCGTCGCGGCCCGACGAGGATACCGGACGCGGCTCACCGTACTCGCAAGGGGCGAGAGATTTTCTGCAGTTCGCCCAGAAGCTGGGCTTCGACGGGCTGCAGTTGGGACCGCAGGGGCAGACGGATCGAGGCAACCCGTGCCCGTACGACGGTCGGCTGTTCGTCCACGATTTTCTATCGATCGCGCTGCGGCCGCTCGTTAAGGACCCGTACTGGGAGGGGCTGCTTGCTGAGGACACCGTGCGGCGCATTGTTGACGGCCGGCCGAGCGGAACTCAGCGGACGCATCATCAATACGCGTGGGATGAGATTTCCGCGGCACTCGACGAGGTCTGGCAGACGTTCCGGGCACGCGGCGGAAAAGACTCGCCGCTCGACCACGACCTCGCGAAGTTTCGCGATAAGAACGCCGACTGGCTTGAGTTCACAGCGAAGGACGCCGACCCGGCACGACACTCGTTTGTGCAGTTTGTGCTCCGCCAGCAGCATCGGCAGCTGCACGCGGAGTTTCCCGATCTGAATTTTTACGGCGACCTGCAGATCGGAATCTCGCGCGAAGATTCGCGCCTCGCCGCAGAACTGTTTCATCCGGACTACCTGATGGGAGCTCCGCCAAGCCGCACGAATCCCGAAGGGCAACCGTGGGGCTACGCGGTTTTCCATCCGGATCAGATTCGCAGCGGAGCCGCGAAGGAGTCCCTGCGAAACCGCGTGCGAAGAATGCTTGACGGTCTCGACGGGATTCGCGTCGACCATCCTCACGGTCTGATCTGCCCGTGGGTTTACCGCAAGGACACCGCCGATCCCGGCGAGGCTGTCCGATCCGGAGCACGGCTTTACGAATCGCCAAACCTGGCGGACCACCCGGCCCTGGCTGAGTTCGCTATCGCGCGACCGGATCAGATTGACGAATCCAAAGAACGATACGCCGGCGACCGGACACGCGAGCTCGATGATGACCAGGTCGATCGCTATTCCGCTTTGTTCGACGTTGTGGTCGAGGTGATTCGTGAGCTGGGCGGCGATCCGGAATCGAACCTGGCGTGCGAGGTGCTCAGTACTCTGCCGTACCCGCTCGCCCGAGTCATGCAGCGGCACGGTCTCGGTCGGTTTCGAGTCGTGCAGAAAGCGAAGCTGGACGACCCGTCCGATGTGTACCGGATCGAGCAGGCTCAGCCGGCCGACTGGATCATGCTGGGCAACCACGATACGCCGCCGATCTGGCTTCTGACGCGAGGCTGGTGCGGAGGCACGCAGGGCGTCGCGTGGGCGGAGTACCTCGCCGATCGACTGTGGATTCCCGCCAGCGAGCGAACGGGCTTCGTCAAACAAACGAGCGAAAATCCTGGCGAGCTGACTCATGCGATTTTCGCCGCGATGCTCGCCAGCCAGGCGGGCCACGTCTCGGTGTTCTTCTCTGATCTGCTCGGTCTGACCGGGCTCTATAATCGGCCGGGCGTTGTCAATGACACGAACTGGCGGCTGCGAGTGCCGGCCAACTTCGCGCGGCACTACCAGGCCCGTCGAATGGAACGCACGGTGCTCGACATTCCGGCCTGTCTTCAAATGGCCGTGGCCGCGCGGGAACGGGCGGAATCTCAGAAAGTCGTTTGAGGCTTCGGGCTGGTTTCAAGACTCATTACAATCTCGACCGCTTCAGGATGACCCGCGTAGGAACGGAGTGCTCTGTGAAAAACGTGCTGACACTGATCCTCGCCGGAGGCAAGGGCACCCGGCTTGAGCCGCTGACTCGCGAACGCGCGAAACCGGCCGTCCCGTTCGGCGGGGCTTACCGTATCATCGACTTCACGCTGTCGAATTGCCTGAACTCGAATCTAAGACGGATGCTCGTTCTGACGCAGTACCGCGCCGCGAGCCTGGTTCGCCACATCCACCAGGGTTGGAGTTTCCTTCACAGGGAACTCGATGAGTTCATTGAGGTGCTCCCACCGCAGCAGCGCATCGACGAGCAGTGGTATCAAGGAACCGCCGATGCCGTTTACCAGAACATTTACACGATCGAGCAGCACCCGGCCGACTACATTCTGATCCTGTCCGGCGACCACATTTACAAGATGGATTACGCCGACATGGTCCGTCGGCACATCGAAGCCGGAGCCGTCGCGACGATTGGTTGCCTGCCCGTGAACCTTGAGTTTTCCGACCAGTTCGGAGCTCTGCTGGTCGATGGCGAGATGCGGATCACCGGTTTTGAGGAGAAGCCGCAACGCGCCACGCCGGTGCCGAACGATCCGTCGCGGTTTCTGGCCTCGATGGGCATTTACGTGTTTAACCGCGACTTTCTGCTGGACTGTCTCTGCAACGATGCCACGGATCGATCGAGCTCGCACGACTTCGGCAAGGACATCATTCCTCATTTGATCCAGTCGGAACATGTTCTGGCCCACCCGTTCCTGGATCGAAACACCGGCCAGACCAACTACTGGCGGGATGTCGGGACGCTCGACGCCTACTACGAAGCCAGCATGGATCTGATCTCCGTGCATCCGGAGCTCGATCTTTACGACAGGTCCTGGCCAACCAACACGTATCACCCGCCATTGCCGCCGCCGAAGACGGTCTTTGCCGACTTCGATGCAGAGAAACCTCGCGTTGGCATGGCAGTCGACAGCATCGTCTGCGTCGGTTCCATCATCTCCGGCGGCCGGGTCGAGCATTCCATTCTCGGCCAGGAAGTGAAAGTCAACAGCTGGTCCGAGGTCAAAGATTCCATCCTCTTCAACGGAGTCCACGTCGGCCGACATGCTCGAATTAAACGAGCCATCATCGACAAGAACGTTCGAATTCCCGAGGGCATGGAAATCGGGTACGACCACGACAAGGACCGCGCGAACGGACTGACGGTTTCTGAATCCGGAATCGTCGCCGTCCCGATGGACGCCTTTGCCACCTGACACGAACCTGGCAGCGCGGGAGGGCGGCAACAACAAACGAACGCTTCCGCTTTCGTCCGTCCGAGTGCCGCGTTAGTCTCGGCTCATCTTTTTCGTCGATTTGATTCTCCGGCCAGAGCCTGGCATCCGTTCAAAGAGCGTACTCGTGATTGAAATCCGCCAGCTGACAAAACGCTACGGTGACCTGGTCGCCGTCAACCATATCGATCTGAAGTTGTCGGAAGGCGACGTCTTCGGCTTCATCGGACCGAACGGTTCGGGCAAAACGACGACGATGAGGATGATCGCCACGCTCCTCCAGCCGGACTACGGCGAGGCGTATGTCTGTGGAAAGTCGATCTACACGCACGCGCAGGAAATCCGCCGCCTCGTCGGCTTCATGCCGGACTTCTTCGGCGTCTACGAAGACATGACCGTCGTCGAGTACCTCGAGTTTTTTGCGGCGGCGTACCGGGTTCCGGTCGACAAACGGCGCGGCGTCGTTGAGGAAAAGCTCGAACTGGTTGATATGGCTTTCAAACGGGACGCGATGGTCAACCAGCTCTCGCGAGGTCAGACACAGCGCATTGGCCTGGCCCGGGTGCTGCTTCACGAACCGCAGGTGCTGCTCCTCGACGAACCGGCAAGCGGCCTGGATCCGCGAGCCCGAATCGAAATCCGCAACCTGCTCAAACGGCTCGGCGAACTTAACAAAACAGTCATCGTCTCCAGCCACATCCTGCCGGAACTGGCGGATGTCTGCACGCGGGTCGGCATGATTGAGAAAGGTGATCTCATCGTCGACGGCCACGTGGACGAGGTGATGCGCAAAGCCCGAAAGAGGATCGTCCTGCACATTCAAGTCAACGGTAATACGGACAAAGCCGCGGCTCTGATCGAACAACACGATCTGGTCGAGTCCGTCGAAGTGGACTCAACGGCAACAATCCTGACGACGCTCATGCCAGGCACGCTGGACTACAGCGATCTGCCCAGCGACATCATCGCCGGCGGACTCAAGTTAAAGCTCTTCCGCGAAGAAGAGGTCAACCTGGAAACGGCCTTCATGGAGCTCACAAAAGGCCTTGTTCAGTAGCTCGTGTTCAGGTTGACGAAGACGTGTCACCTGGCAACCGGGACCGTGACGTGAATGGGCACGCGAGTGACTCCACTTTGCGTTGTGACCGGTGGAGTTGCTGTTGGAGCGTAAGACGTCTCCGGCGTACACGGCACGATGTAGAATCGCATCCCGTTAATTTCCCGGGCGGCAGAACCGGGCGGCAAATTGAGTTGAGTCGCAGGCGTGGTCGGTACGATCTGATACTGCCAGATTTTCAGTCCTGTCGGCGGTGTTTCCGGAACAAACAGGAGCTTTGGCGTCGGGACCGGCGAGAGATTCTGCTGCAGCTTCAGCCGGGCAATTTCCGCTTTCTGCTCGTCCACTGTGTTTTCCAGCTCGGTGACACGATCCTGCAGTGAGTCTGTCAGCGCGAGCAGTTTCTTGATCACAAGTTCCGATGTCCCCGGCGCGTTTTCCTCCAGCGCGAGAACGCTGCCGGCGGTCAGTGTGAGGCCTGTGATCAAAGTCAGAACGGTGCTTTTCATCGTTCGTCTCCCGTTTCGAAACTGCGACACGTCACTGACTCCTCTGTGCTACCAGGATGAGTCTACCGGGATTTGCTGGTTGTTTGAACGCGATTCTTCACCCTGACGAACTCCGCAGGACTGCATGCTGTGTTGAGGTTCTTCCGTTTCAGTATCATCCCTCGCGAGCCGAATGCGATCCTCAGAATCCGCTCGCCCGACACCGCAGGCCCGTCATGAAAATGTGTCATCTCATTGTCCTCACGCCGTTGCTCTTCGCAGGAGCTCGAGTCGCGTTCGCGCTGGACGATCCTCTGGCGTTTCTGCCTCAAACCACCTTCGAGTCGCGCGACTCGCTCGAACCTGGCAAGGACGAGTCGACCGATGCGCAGCTTTGCCTGACAGGGCTCGTGTGGAAGCCGGCCTCGTTCCAGGTCACGTGTGAAAAACCCGATGCAAGACTCGGCGCCGCGCTCGTTCGCTTTCCGAGCCCAATCCCCACCGGAGATTCGAACAACGACAACGTCTCGATGGAGTGGTACCTGGCTCGCGACAAAGACGGGAAACCGTTTAAAGCTCCAGCGGTGGTGGTGGTTCACGAGTCCGGTCGGTCGATGCCGGTCGGTCGGCTTTTTGCGCAAGGTCTGAATCAGAAACAGCTTCACACGTTTATGATTCATCTGCCGCACTACGGCAAACGCCGCGGCAAAACGGGGCCGGACGAATCGAACATTCTCACGTTGATGAAGCAGGCCATTGCCGACGTGCGGCGAGCTCGCGACGCCGTTTCGGTGCTGCCGTTTGTCGACTCGTCGCACATCGCGCTGCAGGGAACAAGCCTCGGCGGGTTCGTTTCCGCAACGACTGCGGGGCTCGACCGAGGTTACGACAGCGTGTTTCTGATGCTGGCCGGCGGAGACCTTTTCGATCTCATCCAGACCGGAAAACGCGATACGGAAAAAGTTCGCGCGCGGCTCGAAGAGGCAGGCATGACCGATGACGACGTCCGGAAACTGGCTCACGTCATCGAGCCAACCCGGCTGGCACATCGCCTCGATCGAAACCGAACCTGGTTGTATTCCGGAAAAAGCGACACGGTTGTCCCGCTGAAAAATGCAAACGTCCTCGCCGAGGCCGTGAAGCTCGAAAAACCGCATCACATCCTGATGAATGCGAACCACTATTCCGGCATCGTTTATCTGCCGTTCGTCCTGCGGCACATTTCCGATCAAGTTGTGAGCCTTGCGGCGGCTGACCGGAAATCACGCCCGGCTGCGAATTAGAGCGAATCCGAATCCGAATCCGACGCGGGAAAGAAACCCGAAGCGTGAGCTTTGAAGTTGCACACTTCAGCCGCGAAGCGGCGACAGCACATAGCCGTGGGCGTAAGCCCACGGATAGGGGTCGGAATGAACATGTGAGCCGCGAAGCGGCGGCAGCAGACACGATTGCTTTCGCCGCTTCGCGGCTTTGGCAGTTTTCCCTCTGTTTCTGCGGGCTTACGCCCGCAGCTATGTGCTGCCGTCGCTTCGCGACTCAAAAGTGTGCAACTTCAAAAAGCGTGAGCGAGGGCGAAAGTCGAGCGGCGTAGCGATCTCAAAAGACGTTCGCCCTCACTCACGCATATTGAAGTTGCGAGTTTCTCCTGGAAATACGCCAACGGCGTTACATCCCAAAGCCTGGGGTCAGTCACGCAGCGGCGCCACCCCAGGTTCGGATTCTTTCACCTTGTCGTACCCTGAAAGGGTTCCACAAGCTGCGCGAGATTGTGCAACCCCAGGCTTTTGGATGTAACGCCTTCGGCGTAGAGGCGAAAGAATGGGACTCCTGCCGAGCTGCTTCATTGAGCGGGCGGTGGGATTACAATGCTGTTTGCTGCCGAGAGACAATCGGAACCCGTCTCGCTTTCTTTTACCCGGCCCTCATGACGACGACTCAGACCACCACCGATGCCAGCGTCACAGATAAGCCCGTCGTCAATGTGGCGGCTTACCGGTTTGTCACGCTGAACGATCTTCCGACGCGGCAGGCCGAACTGCGCGAACTCTGCAGCCGGCTTGAGCTGAAAGGCACCATCCTGCTCAGCGAGGAAGGGGTCAATCTCTTTGTCGCCGGCGGTCGAACGCAGGTTGACGAGTTTTTGAAAACTCTTCGATCGGACGAACTGCTTGCTTCGCTTGAAGTCAAAGAGAGCTTCAGCGAACGGCAACCGTTCACGCGGATGGTCGTGAAAATCAAAGACGAGATCATCGCGTTCGGCGTTGACGGAGTGGACCCTCGCCGGCGTGCATCGCCGAAACTCTCGGCGACCGAATTGAAAAAGTGGCTCGACGAAGGCCGGGCAGTCACGCTGCTCGACACGCGGAACGACTACGAAGTGGACCTCGGCACGTTTCGCAACGCCGTGGCGATCGGAGTTGACAACTTCCGTGAGTTTCCGGACGCGGTTGCAAAACTGAGTGACGAACTGAAACAGCAGCCGGTCGTGATGTTCTGCACGGGCGGCATCCGCTGCGAGAAGGCCGGGCCGTTCATGGAGCAGGCCGGTTTCGAAAACATCTTTCAGCTCGACGGCGGCATCCTCAAATACTTCGAAGAATGCGGCGGGGAACATTACGACGGAGACTGTTTCGTTTTCGATCAGCGAGTCGCACTCAACCCGAACCTGGAAGAAACCGAATACGTTCTTTGCTTCGCCTGCCAGGAGGCTTTGAGCCGCGAGGATCGCCGATCACCGAAGTACGTACCCGACGAATCCTGTCCGCACTGCTACCGGACTTCCGAAGAAAAGTCGGCTGAACAGACCGAGCGGCGGCACGCCAGAATCCGCGAGTTGACGACTCCTCTGCCCGGCAGCGTGCCGTACGACAACCACCGACCGATCAATGTGCCGGGCCGGTTTGCGGGGCTCTGTCTGATCGATTTTCTGGTGCAGTGGCATCCGCAGATTTCACGCGACGAGTGGCATGCCATCATCGAAGCTGGACGGATCATTCAGAAATCATCACCGACTTCCGCCGACCGGATCGTGCGTGAAGGCGAGCGGTTCGACCATCTCGTCCCCGCCACGATCGAGCCGGACGTCAACGCCGACATTCGAATTCTCCACGAGGACGACTCGATCGTCGTTGTCGACAAGCCGGCTCCGCTGCCGATGCATCCCTGCGGGCGATTCAATCGAAATTCACTGGAGTACATTCTCAACGAAGTTTACTCGCCCGAGCATTTGCGGGTTGCACACCGGCTTGACGCAAACACGTCGGGCGTCGTCGTGTTTTGCCGAACGCGAACCGTAGCGAGGAAAGTGCAGCCACTGTTTGCCAGCCGCGAGGTTTCCAAGGTCTACGTCGCCCGAATTCAGGGGCACCCGCAAGCTGACGAGTTCGACTGCCAGGCGGCGATCAGCGCGCGACCTCAGGAAAACGGGCTGCGGTTAATCGACAAGAACGGTCTCGATGCGGAGACGCAGTTTCGAGTCCTCAGCCGATTCGACGACGGCACGGCACTGGTCGAGGCGCGACCGGTCACAGGGCGGACAAATCAGATTCGAGTTCACCTGTGGAAACTTGGTCTGCCGATCTGCGGAGATCTGTTTTATCTGCCAGGCGGTGCAACGGGCAGCAACAAGACGCTCGAAGTGGGAATGCCTCCACTTTGCCTTCACGCGAAACGGATTGAGTTCTGCATTCCGGGTGCGAGCGGCCCGAGTGTCTTTGATGCACCCGCTCCGGACTGGGCACAAAGCTGACGACTTCGGAATGTTCGCCCGGCACACTGGCGAGCAGCCATCAGGCAAGGAGCTCGCTCAACGGTCCCTGCTGGTCGACGTCGCGGCCGAGGGCGAAGTCAGGCTGCCCAAAGTGATCCTGCGGGAATCCCGCGACGTGGCACAGTGTCGTCAACCAGTTGCCGATCGTGTGCCGGTGAGCCGGGCTGCCGTACGACGGATACGAAAGATAGCGTCCCTTCGAATTCAGTCTGCCGCCCAGGTTGCCAAGCACGACCATTGGCCACTCGGTCGCAGACGAGTGATGCTTGTCAGAATTATCACTGACGTAAACGATGATCGTGTTATCGAGCATCGTGCCGTCTCCTTCTGGAATGGCCTTCAGCTTCGTCGCCATGTCCGCAATCAGATCACAGTGAAACGTGCGGATGATGTTGCGGCAGTCCTGAGAAGACATTTCACCGCTGCTCGCTCCGTGACCCACTGAGTGAACTTTGGGAGTGATCCCGAGTCCCTGGTACGACGAGTTCAAATCGTCCGTGTGAATCGTCACGACATTCGTGATGCCGCTGATCAGAGCCGCCGATGCCATGTCGAAGTGAGCCTCCAGCTGGTGCGTGGCGTACTTCGAGGTGTACTTGTCGGAAACTTCCGGAGCGTGCTTTTTCAAGACGTCCTGCATCGAAATCAGTTTCAGCCGGCGATCCTTCAAAGCTTCAAACCCGCTGAGATAATAATCGAGTTTAACTTTCCCCTCGCCCGGGAGCTGCTGCTTGAGCTTCCGGATGTCAGCCGCCATCGCATCCAGAACGTTTCCCGTTCGCTGGTACTTTTTGCGAATGTCTCCCCCCGCGGCGATGCTGCCAAACAGGTTCTGGTACGCCAGCTCGGGATTGCACTGAAACGGCAGTTGCTTGTTCTTGCCGGCCGCACTGATCGCCGGGTAAGCCGTGCCCTGGCTGCCGTCACCCATTTTCAAACCGATGTGATTGAAGACGGACGGCAGCAGATTCGAGAGGTGCCCGTCGATGGTCGCTGCCAGCGGTTGCCCCTGAAGAGTGGCTTTGTAAGCGCCAAGAGCTCCGTAAAATGACGAGTGCCCGAAGTTGCACATCTTCCCGCTGAGCCCCTGCAGAATCGTGAGCCGATCCTTGAACGGCTCAAACGAAGCGAGACTCTCCGGCAGCTTGCGACTGCCAAGCGGCTCATCGACCAGCGTTCCTCCGCCGTGCTGCAACCCTTCCGGGTTAATGAACTCCGCCTGAAGCCCGCTCGCTTTGACGACAAAGACAAACCGCTTCGGAAGGTTCTGCTCAGCATCGTCGGCGTCGAGCCGCGCGAAGTGGTTCAGAAACGGCGACAGCGCGAGGCTTCCCGCTCCGAGCGAAAGACCTTTAAGAACTGTTCGGCGGGTTGCCATAAGAATGCTCGCGATTGGTTGTTAACGAAGAATGCTGCAATGTGGCAAAGCACGCTGCAGTTCATCGAGGCCGTTTGTCGTCAGCTTCGGGCAGTTTTCGACGGCAAGATACTCCAGCGACTGTAGCGACTTCAGGTGCTGCAGCCCGGCATCGGTCAGTTGATCGCAGCCGCTGAGAGTTAACTCCGTCAATCCAGACAGATTTGCGAGATGCGCCAGCCCGGCATCGGTGACTCCCTCGCAGTGATCAAGGTAGAGGTTGACCAGCGATGTGTGATTCCTCAAATGCGAAAGCCCCTCGTCTCCGACTTTCCGGCAATCCGAAAGATTGAGCCGGGTCAGGCCCTTTGCTCCGGCAAACGCTTTCAAACCGTCCCCCGTGATGCTGCGGCAATTCCACAGATTGACATCGACCAGCGAGTTCATTTGCGAAAGGTGCAGCAGGCCGGCTCCGGTAAAATTGTCGTTGTCGCACAGATCCAGGTGAGTCAGGCCCGTCGCGCCGCTGAGATGGGCGAGCCCTTTGTCGGTCAGCGCGCGGATGCTGCCCAGATTCAGCTTTTGGAGATCCGGCAAATCTTTCAGAGACTCCACGCCAAGGTCCGTCAGCACCAGGCACTGAAACAGATTGAGCGTGCGGAGCGTCTCCTTCTTTTCCAGCTTGATCAGCGCCGCGTCTTTCAACCGTTTGGACTCATGCAGGTCGAGGTGCAAAAGCCCGGGCGGCAGAACCAGCGAGTCACCCTCGTGCCACCAGCAGAAGGCGATGTCGAGCGTCTCGAGCGATTTCAGTTTCGCAAACAGCCGGTTGAATCCTTTATCGGTCAGCCGGTGACATCCGTAAAGCCGTAGCGTCTTCAGATTCGAAAGTCCCTCCAGATGCTGAAGCCCGCGATCGGTGATCTGGTCGCACCCGTTGAGATTGAGGTGTTCCAGCTTCGAGAGCCCCTGAAGCCGCTCCAGACTCTTGTCGTCAAACGCCCCTCGCCCGCAAGCCGCGTTCAAGCTGGTCAGACCGGTCAGTAACTCCAGCCCCTCCCCCTTGAACGCGTTGTTGTCACTCACGTCGAGCGACCGCAACTTCGGCAGTTCTTTGAGACTGGAAAGTCCGTTCAACGCAGGTCCGATTGCCTCCAGAGAGAGCGATTCCAGCGACGTCAGATTCTGCAGATGCTTCAGCCCGGCCGCGGAGATTTTTCGACAACCCGTCAGGTTGAGTGTCTTCAACGAAGTCAGTCCGCTGAGATGCTCCAGCCCCTTGTCCGAAATCCGCCCACACTGCGTCAGATCGAGACTCGTCAGTTCGCTGGCCTGGCCAATGATTTTCAGGTCGTTGTCCTGAAGCTCCCTGCCTTTCTCGACGAGCAGACGCTGAGCGTTTTCGATCGAAGCCTCTGCCCGGACGGACCGTACCGAGATTGTCTCCACTGCCATCAGCATCAGACACAAAATGATTGATGTTCTTTTCATGTGGTGTTTGCCATTTCTCACTCGCCACAAATGATGTCCGTGTCGGGCATCAAACTGCGCAGGAGGTGACATCCTTTTTTTGTAATTGCCGTTTCGCGGACATCCAGGCTACTGAGCCGGTCGATTTCGGCGAGCCGATCAATGCAGTCGTCGTCGTAGATTTCTCCCGAAAGTCGGATGTGACGAACCTGCCCGCCGTCGTAATCAGCAAATACACCTCGGTCGCGAAGTCGCCGATCGATCGGGTCCTCATCCGGCATTCCACTCTCGATTGTTGACATTTGTCGCAGTCACTCATGAGCTCATTTGCGATAGAGGAACGAGTCAGACGTCAGCAGTGCGACGAGGGCTTCATTGAAACTGCCGTCGTGATTCAGGTAGGCCTTTTCCATGGCGATCAGCGTCTGCGAGTCGCTCAGCAGTTCGTTGCGGCCCATCCAGTAGCGAAACATGTGACGGAGGAATGACTGTCGGACTCGCGGCGAATCGGCGAGACGCTCCATCATGTCCCGGACATTGGAAACCGGGCTGTCGAGACCCTCGACATTGCTGAAGGAAATCGCGCCGGTCGTGTCGACGGGCTTTTCTTTTTCGAGCGTGCGGAACCGGCCGACGTGGTTAAACGCCTCAAACGGCATGCCGAGCGGGTTCATTTTCTTGTGGCATCGCCAGCACGCCTCTTCATGGACGAGGCGGAATCGTTCGCGGAGCGTTTTTGTTTCGTCGTCCGGAATCTGCGCGTCGACCGTGATCGGCACGTCCATGATGTAGCCGGCGAGGAGCTTTTCGCGGATCCACTTACCGCGGCGGACGGGGTCGTTGTCGAAGTTTCCACTGTGAGCGATCAGCCAACTGGGCTGAGTCAGGACGCCGCAGCGCTGTTCCGGCGACACCTCGAGCGGAGCGTTTCGCGGATGCTCGTTCTCAAACGGGTTGAGGTTGTAACTTTGTGAGTCGTGCGTCGCGGCGTACTTCTCGCGATTGCCCGCTCGTTTGATCTGATCCGGCTCGTTGCTGCCGCTCCAGTAGGAAACAAACACTTTGTTCGTCGTCAGCAGCTCGCGCAGGACGTTCTTGTCTTCTTCAAGGATGTGCAGAATCAAGGCGTCGGTGTCGTACATCAGCCGGACGGCCGTGTGGTTGTGGAAGTGGGCGAACTCTGTTTCTTTGGCAAACTTGTCGACGTCTTTGAAGACGGTTTCAGCTTTGTGATAACCGAAGAACTCGCGGAAGAACTGCAGCACCCGCGGATTCTTCGTCGACTCAATCGGGCTGTTGTGATTCGGGTTGAGGTTGCCTGGTCGGCCGCCGAGAAACTGCCGCGCGGCTTTCTCGACATCCTCGCGTGTTTTCAGACCGCCGGCTTTCATCTGTTCCGCCAGCCATCCGTCCCGGCTGTAGCTGGTCCCATTCTGCTCGGACATTGCCTGTTTGATGAGCGGCTCGACGTTTTTCGTAAAGACATCTTCGCTTTCGAACTCGTCGACTCCGAACGCGGGCGTGTTTTGAAATGCGTAGTGGACGGCGTAAACAAGTTCGTGTGGAGAGAGCATCCGGCGACCGTGCTCGTCCTTCTCGCCGAGTCCCATTTCCATGCGGTAAACAAATTCCGGCGAGATCGTCACGTAAATCAGCATCGCCTGCAGAGCCATCGTGTTGCCCAGTTCGGCATTCTTCAGGAACACGTTCTGCCAGTAATGCTCGACGTCTTCGGCGGTCGGTTCGCGACGCAGGAACAGGTCGAAGGCAATCCGCAGCGCTTCGCGGAAATCTTCTTTGCGGACCGAGACCGGTGACTCCATGACCTTCTTGAACGCGACAGGAATTCGGCCGCGCCGTTCGAGGCTGATCGTCTCGACGCCGCCGACGAAGTTTCCGTGGTTGTTGCCGAACCGGCTGTCTTTGCTTTTGACTTCCGTGACGATCGTGACTTTCTGCCCGAGAGTCAGGATCTCCGACATCGTTTCCGCATTGATGAGCAGTGCCTCCAGTGAGGCCTGATCGGCGACGATCGTGGCGTAGTCGGTGAAGCCGGACGCGTGGTGGACGTACTCGTAAAACGGATTCGCAAACCGCTCGTCGGCGAAGTAGCGACCGGTGATCGTCTTACCTTTCTGCGGACCTCGCTGCACGGTGTAGAGATCGCCCTGACGCTCGGTGCCACCGATCTTGACCGAGAACCAGTGCTTGCGGCCGTAATCCCGACCCCAGATGCGCCGATAAATATCCGGCCGCTGCCGCCACAGGCGAGCTGGTGTGTACGGCTTGTCTTTGACTTCGCCGCTGAAAAGTTTCTCGTGGTCGACAAAGTTTCCGAACTCGGGGAGAAGCAATTTCTCGTCGAGGCTCAGTCCTCGCCCGAAGCGCGTCAGTTCGGCTTCAAGTCCGTCAACAAACTGCGATCGTTCGGCCGCTCCGGGAGTCGGATCGCTCTCGGCCGGCGGCATCTCTTTAAATAGAACCTGTTCGAGAATCCTCACCCAGACTTTCGACGTGTCTGCATTCGCAAGATCAAACGGCACGTCGTCAAAGCGCAGGCCGGACTCCTGAGTGTCCTCACCGTGGCACGAGACACAGTACTTCGTAAGAAAACCCGAGGCCTGCTTTTGAAATGGTCCGGGCGAAATCTCCGCTGCCGTTCCGTCTGCGGCGATCGCGAAAATCGAGCCGAACAGGACCGACGTCAGGAATGTCGAATGGCAATGACGCATGAGCGTTCCGAGTCAGGCGGGAGGGGAACGGGTGTGGCGAGCACATTTTCAGTCGGCCCGCACCGGACAGTAGAACATGGGAGCTGTTTCGGATCGACGCTCAGCCAGAATCAGTCTGGACTGGCATCCTTCTTCTTCGCGTTCTTTTTCTTTGCCGCGGGCTTCTCATTTCCGGAAGGCTTCACTTTCCGGGACGGGTCAGGAAGCATCACTCGCGTGTCCTGCATTTCGTCGAGGACCGACTTCAGCATCGCGAGCGTTTCCGCAGGGACGGCATCCGGCTTGCCCGCGAGGTTGTGCTTCTCGAGGTCGTCTTTAGAGATGTCGAAGATCTCACCGGTGCGGTAGAGCTTGAACCGCTGGTTGCGAGCGAACTCTTTCCCTGTTGGCCCGCCATTTCGGGCGTACCAGCAGTAGATCGATTTGCGAGGTTCGTATTTCTCGTCGCCGGTCAAAAGACCCAGGAAGCTGCGGCCGTCAATCTTGTGATCGTCGGGCAACTTTGAACCGGCGGTTTCGACGAGCGTGGGCAGGACATCGCTGAAGTCGACGAGTTCTTTTGTGACTTGACCCGGCTTGATCGTGCCGGGCCAACTGGCAACCATCGGCACGTGGTGACCGAAGTCTGTCGTGTTACCTTTTCCGCCCTGGACCGAGCGACCGTTCCAGCGCGAGGTGACCTGCGTCGCCGTGCCGTTGTCTCCCGTGAAGATCAGCAGCGTGTTTTCGCGAATGCCAAGCTCGCCGAGTTTCGCGTCGATCTTGCCAACGATCCGGTCGGTGTACTCGACCATGTCCTTGAAGTATTTCGGATCGCCGGTGCCTTTCATGACGCCTTTGGCTTTCGGGTCATAATCCGGGCTGGCGGGAGTCGGCTCGAACGGCCAGTGCGGCAGGATCATCGGGTACCAGACGAGGAACGGTCCGTCACTTGTCGCCTGTTTCTCCATGTAGTTGCACAGGAAGTCAGAGGCAATGTCCGGCCCGTACTCACCTTTTGTGAAGTCAACTTCTTTGCCGTTGATTTCGAGGCCCGGGTTGGGATAGCGGCTTGGCCGTCGAGTCAGCTGCCACAGACAGAACTCATCGAACCCGAAATGGTCCGGCCCTTTGATGCCACCCAGAAGCTGCCACTTGCCGGCGATGCAGGTTTTGTAACCGGCCTTACGCAGAAAATGAGCGAACGTTTTCTGATTCGGCTCCAGTAGTCCGAACTTCACGTAATTTCGCTGGTTGTAGATCCCGGTCATGATCTGAACTCGGGTGGGAGTGCAGATTGGCTGCGAGTACGCGTGCTCAAACCTCATCCCGCCGGCGGCAATGCGATCGATGTTTGGCGTCGAATACGACTCGCTGCCGTTCGCGCTGAGACATTCGTAACCCATGTCGTCCGCCATGATCACGACGATGTTTGGACGGGAGGCTGGCTCGGCGACAAGCGGTTGCAGGATGAGTACCAGAAACGCGACGAGCGGATGTGTCGGTATTGTGTGTCGCAAATGGCTCGGGAATGACCGGCGGCAACCGGCCTGAGTTCTGGCAGGGAAACTAAACATGTTGAACCCTCGATTGTGTTCTCGACGGGCGCCCGCGCCGCGTCTGTGTCGCTCTCGATCGCCACCACGCCTGGTGCGCAGACATCAAATGCTTTGCTGACCGCAAACGCTGCGCAAAAGAAGCCAGAGGACCACGGGCGGCAACCCGTCTTTGGCCCCCTGGCGGCAAGGAACCGAACACGGTTCCGGCCGGATTGTCTGTCCATGAATCCACTCGGTCAATTCCCAGCGGCAACTGGAATCACCACGAAGGGATGCTTCAACGATGGCAGGGAATCGAAAACTGCGGCGTCACTTCCTGTGCCGCCTGTTCGATGGGCTTGTGAATTGCTATCAACGCCACCGATACGGCTTGTTCCAGATCATCGACGTGTGCGACAGCCTGTTTGATTTCCTGGTGGCGCGCATGTGCCTCGACCTGTCGAGCAACTCGCGTGACTTCGTTCATAGCAAGCGTGCTCGCCGATCCCTTGAGCGTGTGTGCCGCCCGCTCCAGCAACTCAACATCACTGTGAGCGGCAGCCCTGCGAATGTCACTGATGAGCTGTGGTGCCTGATCCGCGAAGATCTCCGCCATCTGGGGCAGTACCGCTTCCGAGCCGATCTGTCGAATCGCCAGATTGCGATCAAACACGCACTCTGAGTCCCGATTTTCATCGTCGGACGCGGATGGAAGTTCTGGTTCAGGTGAGAGTGCGGAAGGATGCGAAGGCTGTTCGGTCAGTCTTTCAATCAGTTCGTAAAGGCGTTCCGCCTGAATTGGTTTCGACAGATAGTCGTCCATCCCCGCTTCCAGACAGCGTTCGCGGTCGCCCTGCATGGCGTTGGCCGTCATGGCGAGGATGGGAACGTGCCCGCCTGTCGTCCAGTATTCGACACATTCCTGGCGGAGGCATTGCCAGGGGTGCGGGATTCGCGGTCCAGTGAGAGTGTTTCGAACGGGTCAGTTGTACACTTCCTTACAAGGCTGGGGGAAACCCCCTACGAGTCAGTTTCGCTATTGACCGCAATCCGATCTCAGAGACCTGCGGATCACATCGGGCAACCGGCTGCGAGCGATCCTGCCGTGTCACCGTCTCGATCAAGGATAGGCTGGGACGTCTTCGGAAGGGCGAACGCAGCGTGGCTCCAGACGTCCTGACTTCGACCCTGAACTGTCAGCCTGGAGAACGACCCATGACGATTCATCGTAAAACGATTGCTCTGGCAGCAACGTTGGCCTTCCTGTCCGCACTGAGCGGCGACGCGACCGCTCAACGCCGCAACGCCGCAGCGTCCGTCGTGATTCCCACGGCAGGAGTCACGCAGCGAGAGGTGCTGACCGGAAAACTCGGACAGCAGGGCTACCCGGTTCTACTCGTGAAACCTGATCTGCCAGATGCTCAATGGTGGGTTCAGGAACACGCAACCGTTGAAGCGGACGGGCGGTTCCAGGTTCAGGCACGCTTCGGAAACGAAGAGACACCGCCCGGAACGCAATTCAAAGTCGTCGTCCTTGTGCTTCAGAACCGGGAGGAACTGCAACTCTGGGAACCAGGGGACGTGATCGAGAAGCTGCCGGCACTGGTGCCTCGTTCGAAAGAAGAGGCGGCGACCGTTCGGAAAGTACTCAGTGAAGTTGAGATTATTGAGGACGTTGTTTCGTCGCCGCGTGCCGGCACTGACGTCAATCGAGTCGCGGCCATTTCCGGACAGATGAAGGAGCATCATCCAGTCGTGCTGGTACGCTCCGCTGAGCCCAATAGTCCGTGGTGGGGCCAGTCACCTGTCAAGGTCGACTCGAAGACGAAGAAGTTTACAGGCCGACTCGTCTTCGGAAGCCGAACGACTCAGGACGAGTCGCGATTTCGAATCGTCGTTCTCGCCTTGAAGAGACCGACCGACCTGCAGAACTAAAAGGAAGGAACGAGGCTCGCAAAGCTGCCTTCGACGATTCCACGTTCGGAAGAGATCATCGTCACTTTTCGAACCGAGCCAGCCGTCGAGGATGCTGAGTAACCCCCGTCCCCGCCTGGCCGGTGTCGCCTGCGGCAGAGTCGTTGAAAGGCGGCAGGACCAATAACAAAAAATAGAACGGATCCAGCACCGCGCTTACAGCGACAGAAACAAAGAACACTTCCGTCTGCGAATCCTCACGCTGCACCCCACACGACTCAAACTCACCGGGTAGAACCCCTTTCCAATGACACCCGGCATTTCGCGAAGAACCTGAATTGTCCAGTGCTGCATTCTTAATGCGGTGCGACAAAGGTCTTCAGTTTCTTTGCGAATTTGAACGCCGGTTGGTCAGAATGTTGTGCGGTCACGGCCTCGAGTCAGACTCGACCTGTACAAGACGGGAAGCAGGTAGAGCGTCAGGAACGTGGACGAGACGAGGCCGCCGGTGATGACGATGGCCATTGGGTGTTCGATTTCATGGCCGGGGAGGTCGCCGCCCAGGATCAGCGGCAGCAGAGCGAGTGCCGTGCTGCCGGCGGTCATCAGGTTGGGGGCCAGTCGCTCCCCGGCGCCGCGGAGAATGATGTCTCGTGGTGCGAGCGTGGGTTCCGTTTCCTGCACGTGGCGAAAGCTGGTGATCAGCAGGATGCCGTTGCGGACGGCGTTGCCCAAGACGGTGACGAAGCCCACCAGCGACCCCAGTGATACGTCGCCGCCGCTGAGGACGATCGCCGCGACTCCACCGACGCATGCCAGTGGTACGCTGAGCATCACCAGCAGCGACAGTCGCATGGACTGCAGGTCGAGATACAGCAGCATGAAGATGCCCAGCAACGCGGCGATGCTGAGCAACAGCAGTCGCGATTGAGCCTCGGCCCGCGCGGCGTGTTCGCCTGCGAATTCGAGTCGATAACCCGATTCGTTTTCATGTAGCCACGCTCGCCCGAGCGTGGGATCACGGCGGCTCACTTCCGCCGCTGCATCCACCGTCTGGCGACGGTGGCTACGCAAGAAAACCCGTGCAGCGATGCGGGACCGGATGTCAACGACGACGCTGGCGACGTCGCGGTCTTTCGCGTTGCACGTGACGAGAACGCGGCGGCTGGCCTGCTCGCGGTTGATCACATTCGGTGCGTGCGTGACGCGAAAATCCGCCACGGCGTTGAGCGGAATGAACTCGCCGGTTGGTGCGTCGATTCGTATTTCACCCAGCGACTGTGGATCGCGGCGCAGGTCGGGATGAGCCCGCACGATCACATCGAACACGCGCTCCTGATCGTAAACCTGACCGACGCGCGTGCCGCGGAGCAGCGTCTGAATGTCGTCGTTGAGCACGCCCACCGAGAAACCGAATCGAGCAGCATGGCGCGGTCGCAGCAGCACTTCGATCTGAGGGACGTCGACCTGCTGTTCGACCTGCAGATCATCGATGCCATCCACGTCTTTGATGGCCTCGGCGATAAGCGTCGCCTGCGTGCGAAGCTGATCGAGGTCCGGGCCGACCACGCGGATCACGATGTCGGACGTCGCTCCCATCAAGACTTCGTCGATGCGTTCCCGCAGAAACTGTTTCGTTTGAAACACGGCGCCATGGACGTCTCCGAGCGACTTGTTGATCTCGTGCAGCACGGCGTTGATCGCAAGGGCACCATGTAGATGACGCGCGCGCGGAGTCTCAACCATCGACCGACGCGCATGGCTTGACGAGTCGTCCGGCAGCTCGAAACAGCAGGGATTCTCGGCGTTCCGAGTAGTATCTCGCGGAGCGGGCAATCTGTTATCATCGGCCGAGATCATTCTCAGCGGGGACCTCTCGTATGAAGCGTCGTGCTTGAAAAGCTGCAACGGATTGCCGGACGCTCGTCACATGACAAACGAATATGAAACCCTTATCCAACAGTTCGGCTATGCCACCACAGACGGCGCGGATGGCGGCGGCCTGGTGCGCGGCGACGCATTGCGGAAACGGGACGGGGCAACGAGCGGCGGAATTGAAGAACGCCGCTTTCGATACGCATCCGTGCTGGACCCTGACAAGCTGGGCGTGACCGACGTCTTCGAGATCAACGGTGCGCCGTGCATCTATTTGAAGAGTCTGGCGGCTGACCCCGATCCCGAACAATTGCACGCCTGGCATCGCACGGCATGGAATCACGGTCTCGGCCGAATGTTGTGGATCGTTACGCCGACGATGATTCGCGTTTTGAACGCGTTTGAGCCTCCTCCACGTTCGCTCAAGGGCAAGAAACATCCCGCTGAAATCCTGAACTGCCTGACGGACGACCTGGACCAATTGCGGCAGTACGAACTGGATCGAATCAGCGTTGAGAGCGGGCAGTTCTGGGCGACGGGGCCGGGCAAACGCATCTCGAAATCAAAGCGTATCGACGCGCAGCTTGTTGGCGACCTGCGGTCGGCTGCTGACATTCTCATGGAACGAGGATGTCCCCATTGCAGGCTCATCGGCTGATGCTGCGGACTCTCTTTACCGCATATCTCGAAGCGCGCGGTGTCATTCAGCCCAGTCTGTTTGACGGCCTGAAGGCGGGGTGCTTCGGCGAGGTGCTGTCGCGAGTCGGCGAGACCCAGACGTTCTTCGATCGAATGCGGGACACCTTCAACGGCGACTTGTTTCCGCCACCGCCGACATGGGTTCACCGATCAGGCCGCATTTCGGGACAAGTCGTTTTCGATCGTGGTGGGCAATCCACCGTGGAACAAGCCGAAGGGCGGTCGATCAACGCGGCAGAAGAGTTCGACGACGCACGTCGATTATTGTGCCCGGCAGAACCCGCCCGTCGAGTTGCCATTCCGTTCGCCGATCGATCAGGCCTTCATCTGGCGCAGCCGCGACTTTCTAAAGAAGGACGGCCGAATTGGGCTGATCCTCGACACGAAGAATTTCTTCAGCCAGGAGGATCAGTCACTCAAGTCGAAGCGGCAGTTGTTCGCGACACTACGACCGCGTGCGATGGTGAATCTGTCGGCGCTACACAACAAGGGCCTGTTTCCGTCAGCGGAACAGCCCGCAATGGTCCTGGTTGTCGAGAATGGGGCATCTCGAACCGGTGACGAAGTTGTGTTCACGTCAGCCGAACGCAGTGAGACATTCCGCAAGCACGGCATCGTCGAGCTGTTTCTGGAACGACTGCATCGGCTGCCGACAGAACGAATCATCAGTGAAGACCTCTTGTTGAAAATCGCTGCGTACGGAACGCCGCGCGACCGGGCGATCATGCGTGGACTCTTCGATCAGTGCGATCCGCTGGAAGCGGCCTTGGAAAAGACACATTTGACGCTCAATACTGGTTTCAAACGCACTGCCAGCGACACTCCTGTCCCACCGGAGTTAATTGGTAAGCCGATGCTTGAAGCGAAGAAACTACCTCGCTTCTGATTGATCATAGACGACCTTCCCTGGTTCCAGTACGAAACAATGGAACACGCTCGCGATCCGGCTATCTACCGTGGTCCGCTGTTCCTGATTCAACGTAGCTTTCAAAACGATCGGATAGTCGGAGCAAAATGCTCAGACAGTGTGGTCTATTCGAGAACATACTTTGGTGTCCCGTGTGAGGATCGCGATGAGTTGTATCTCGACTTGCTTAACGCTTTCGTGAATTCCACTCTGTCGGTCTACTGCGTACTTCTGACGTCAACCAGCTTCGGCTTGGATCGGCAATTCACCGAGCAGAACGACTTCAATCGGCTCCCCTTCAAGGCACCGACATCGGCGGCCGAAGTTCAAGACCTTATCGGCGTTGTCCGCAGACTCGAACACGCAAACGAGGTTACCGACCTCTCCGAACTCGACGAAGCTGTATTCGATTTCTACAACCTGCCGCAGTGGCAGCGCGAGTACATTCCTGACACCGTGCGCTTCGACTTCGACTTTGTCCGACACGGCAGCGAGGGAATCAGTGCCAGGCAACCGGACTCGGATGATCTGAAGGCGTACGCCGAGACGATGGTCAGGTTCCTGCGCGGGAATCTTGATGGCGACGACCTGAAGGTCAACGCCGACATCATCGACGGTCTGGCCGATGTGTGCGCTGTTGTCATCCGATTCGATGAGTCACGACACCGCGGAGTTCGTGTGACCGTGCCACCTGACGAGCCGGAAAACGGCCGGCTGGCCGATTTGCTTCACGCCCGCGTTTCATCCGGCTTTCAGTTGCGGCGATCTCTGGTCCATTTCGATGACGATCGCTGCATCATCATCAAACTGGCTCAGAAGCGGTTCTGGTCCCGCGCTCGGGCATACGATGACGCCGACACCATCTTCGCGGAACTCCTGCGCCCCGGAGAATAAGTCCTGGTTGCCGACAATCCGTCCGGACAACTCAACCCCGCACTTCGTCGGGTCGCCCAGCGACTGATCGTCGTGAAAGTTGTGCAGATTCTGCATCTCGCGTGGCCCGAAACCATCGCCGATGAACGCGTCTCGTGCGACGCCGACGAAGACCGGATCACGGACGTCTTGCGCTGGAACCTGGCGGCCGCAAAGCAGACCCTCGACCCGGCCCCTGAACTTGAATTCATCCGCGAACCCCAGTCCGACCGAGCCACCCTCGACACACCCACCGGGTACATCGACATCATGGTCTCGTACACGTGGAGTGAAGCAACCTACCTGACGATGGAATGTAAACGCATCGCTAGCGGCAACAATGACCTGGCTCTCAAATATGTCCGGAACGGCGTCAACCGATTTGCGTCAGGCAAGTACAGCCCGGGCCATGCGTATGGCGTCATGGTGGGCTACGTGATCTGCGAGAACCAGCCACGATGCATCGAGCGAGTTCGCAATACCGTCCGTAAGGAGCCGGGCAGCGAAACCGGCTACGACACTGAATTCGGCTGGCAGTTGGATCGCCAAATACACAAAGATTCCGAACTGTTTCGCACACGACACCGTCAGATGACTCTCAACAATACGATCGAGTTGATTCACTGCTTTCTGATTGTGAACGCGTGTAGCGTTTTGGCGTAGACTCCTGGGAGACGAACCACCGAACGAACGTCTGCCAGACAGCCCCAGTCCGAATTTCACAACCGGTCACCAGCACAACCGGTCACCAGCCACGACCGGGTTCCACGAAGCATTCAACGAGGAGAATCGCGGCGTTCGCGGCGCGTTGCCGGTTTGTTTCGCCAGTTGACCGAAGTGTGTCGAAGGAGCCGGTCAGGAAGGACGCGCCGCCGACTCCGGACGATTGGGCGCATCAAATGGACAAAGCCCTCGGCCGTGAACATGCTTGCTGGCAGGACGTGGATCAATGTCGCGAATCGATTCAGTGGCTGCTTGTTGATAGCTCGCGATGAGAATCACTGCTGCAGACTGTCCTTCAGCAGCAATCCTTCGATCTGCACTGTCGCCGACCAGAGTTGTTCCAGTGCGTTGAGCCACGCCAGTTTTGCCTGAAAGTAAGATCGCTGAGCGGTCAGGACACCGAGGTACGCGGATTCGCCAGCTTCATAGCTCTGTCGATTCAGGTCGAGGTTTCGCCTGGCTTTTTTCAGGATGGTGGCGTCGTAACGCGATGCCTGTTGACGGGCCTGTTCGTATTGCTGATAGACCGCAGCCAGTCGCTGCTGCAGGCTGAGTTCCACTCGCTCGACGGCTCGTTCAGCGGCGATGGCGTGGGCGTGGGCTTCGGCGATGCCGCCCTGATTTCTGTTGAAGATCGGGACGGGAAGTTGAATCTGTAATGTTGCGATCGGATCGCGTGTGCCGAAGTCATACATCGATCCGGCTTGCACCGTCACGTTGGGGACGGCCTGCACGGAGGCGCGTTGCACGGCCCAGCGGGTCTGCTCCACTTCCGCTGCCACGGCGGCGAGTTCCGGACTCTCGCGACGAATCCGGTCGAGTGTTTCCTCCCAGACAAGCTGTGGAGCGGCAACATCCAACTCGCCGGTGACGTCCTGCTGCGGCAGGTCCGGCTGCCCCACGACCGACATCAGCGATCTCCACTGAGCCGCCTGCTGCACGCGGGAATTCTCCAGCAGCAAGAGCGCCAGTTCCGCTTCAATTTCCGCCTGAGTCAGAACGGTCTCAGGCTCTTGAACCTTGACGAGTTCCTTCGCCTTCTCGACGGCCTGCTGCGCGATGCCGTGCAGCTCCTCGGCAATTGTCACTCGCTCCTGCGCGACGCGCAGCGAATAGAATCCGGCTCGTATGTCGGTCAGCACTCGAAGCCGCTGAGCCGACAGTTCCTGCTCGACTCGCTTCACTTCCCATGAGGCGGCGTTGCGATTCAGCTGCAGCTTGTCGGCTGTGACGAATTCCTGTTGCACGTACGCGCCTTGTTGACCGGGAGTCCCCCCGTTTCCGATCTCCGGAGCCGAGTACGCAATCTCCGGATTGGGATACAGCCCGATCTGCAGCCAGCGACCGTTCGCCGCATCCACTCGCGCCTGAAGTTCCGAGAGCGTCGGATTCAAGGACATAGCGAGCTGCTCGAACGAATCGAGGGTCGAGAGTCCATTGCCGGAACCTTCGATCTGAGCCGCCGGAGCGGGGGGCAGAGATTTCGGTTCCGCCGTCGCCTGAGCACTCGTCGGCTGCCAGCCGGACGACGACGGCTTCGGTCCATCCGCATGAACGATCAAGGCAGGCTCTGCTGAGCCATCCCGCTGTTCAGGCTGTGGCTCTGAAGACGCGGGTTTTCGCGCGACAACTTCTGTCGTCAGCGGGCATTCACTGGGTGAATGAAACCGTGTCTGCGCACATCCGCTAACGAGAGCGACGAGCAGGGCCACCCAGCATGTAAAGCGTTTCATTCTCTACCTCGACATCCATGTCTCGACACATCGCGTATCGGCGGAAATGGGGAGGAACTCCAGCCGGCAGGGCAAAACACATCGACCTGTCCGGGATTCGCCCGACCGTCTGCCTACTGCTCCCCGATCCTGCCTGTTTTGACTCAAGTTGCGGTGAGTCCAGAGTTGAGCGTCCAGAGTCGAGAGAGGTTGTCGGACTCTCGACTCCAGACACTCCTTGCTCAGATCAATGTGCGTGACCGTGGTCGTGCCCCTCATGGTCGTGAGCGACTTTGCCGCGGTACGACTTGCCGTTGATCGTCAGAACCAGCGTGCCGTGGATCTCTTCTTCGTGGAAATGTTCAAGCAGGTCCTTGTCGTCGGACGCGAACCGCGAGGACTTGCCTTTGGCGTCCGTCTTGGTCGGCATCGCGGCCAGCTTGAACTGTTCTAGTTTGCCATCGTGGCTGAGGTTCAGCGTGATCTCGGTGGAGTCGATCGCGACGGTGTTCATTGCCGAGCCATCACGGATGTAGATCGTGATGCCCGCGTGGTCGTGGTCACCGTGTGCGTGGGCGTCCTTGTGACCTGCGTCACCGTCCTTCTCATGGGCGTGAGCGTCGTCACCGTGGCCTTTCGGATGAACCAGCTCGGCGTGGTACTCCTCGTTGCCGAGTTCGATCAGTTCACCGCCATGCGGGCCTTCGCTGGGATGAGCGTGTGCGTTTTCGCCGTGATCGTGGCCGTCGCCTTCGTGGTGCTCGCCAGTTGCCGTGGTTGGAGCGGACGTCGTGGGCTGGCTGGTCGATGAATCGACACAGCCGGACAGAACAAAGCTGGCCATCGCCAGCGACGCCAGCGCAGTTTTGAACAGGTTCTTCATGTCATTCTCCATTGCGTAGAAGGTGTTAAAAATCGAGCGAAGAATGACTGTCACCATTAGCCGCAGGGCGTTCGCCCCGGTTCCGTGCAGCAACCGGGGCTAACGCCCTGCGGCTAATCTATTGCGACCGTCATTTCTCACTCGATCTTAAAGACCAACCTGGTAGTAAGTGTCATGATTCGTCGTAGCCACCGTCGCAAGACGGTGGTTCAACCCACGCTCGGGCGAGCGTGGCTACGACGGTTTAACTTCTGTTCCAGAGCGATGCGTCGCCCCTGACTCTGGACTCTGGACTCTCGTCGCTGGACTCACCACTCTCGGCTCTGGACTCTCATCCAGCGCTACGTCCGATCTGTCGGCATTGACGACGCGTTCTGCCTCTTTCATTCCGAACAGCCAGAACAAAGCGGGATGCACGAAGAAGTCGAGCAGTGTTGAACTGCAAAGTCCGCCGAGAATCACAGTGGCCACCGGGTAGAGGATTTCCTTGCCGGGTTCGCCTGCAGCGAGGACCAGTGGGACGAGGCCGATGCCCGACGTGAGCGCGGTCATCAGCACGGGAGCAAGTCGCTCCAGCCCGGCGCGGACGATCATCGACTTTGTCCAGCCCTCGCCTTCGTACTTCACCAGGTGCAGATAGTGGTTGAGCAGCAGGATGCCGTTGCGTGAGGCGATTCCGGCCAGCGAGATGAAACCCACCATCGCCGCCACGGTCAGCGTCTGGCCGGTCCAGACGAGTGCGATCACTGAACCGATAAACGCCATCGGCAGCGCGGCCATCACTTGCAGCGACAGATTCACCGAGCGGAACATCGTGAACAGCACGAGGAACACGCCGATCATCGACACGGCAAACAGCACCGCGATGATCCGCGTCGCCGACTGCTGACTCTCGAACTGGCCGCCGTATTCGACGAAGTAGCCTTCATCAAGTGAGGCCACGACCGGCGCGACGGCCTTCTGAATGTCTTCGACGACATCGACCACGCCGCGTTCGGACACGTTGCACTGCAGCACGATCCGACGTCGGACATTCTCTCGGTTAACAGTATTGGGACCGCCGGACTCGTAAATCTTTGCCACCGACTCTAGAGGAATCTTCCCGCCGTCCGGCAGGTCAATGGTGAGGCGTCGCAGTGCTTGAATGTTTTCGCGGTAGCTCTCGTCGAGCCGCACCAGCAGATCAAACTGCCGCTGGCCGACAAGAATCTCTGAGACGACCTGCCCGTTCATCGCCGTTTCAATGAACTCGTTCACGTCGCGTGCCGTGAGGCCATTGAGAAGCAGCTTGTCGCGGTCGAGTTCGATGCGAAGTTGAGGAACGATGACCTGCGGCTCGACCAGCAGGTCGGTCACACCCGTGACGTTTTTGATTGCCGCTTCCATCTCGCCGGCCTTGCGGCGCAGTACATCCAGGTCATCACCGTAAATCTTGATGCCGATCTGCGCCTTCACACCGGACAGCATGTGCGAGATCAGGTGAGCGATCGGCTGTTCAACCGCCGTGACGATACCCGGAATGTCGGCCATCGCCTCGCGGATTTCGGTGAGCTGTTCCTCACGGCCACGCGGCGATTCCGGATCGAGTTCCAGAATGTACTCGCTCATGTTCACGCCCTCGGCGTGCTCGTCGAGTTCCGCGCGACCGGTTCTTCTCACAAACGAATCAATATCGTCGATTTCCAGCAGTCGCTTCTCGACGGTGCGATTGATGTCGTTCGATGTCGCGAGAGACGTCCCCGGCGGCAGTATCACGTTGAGCTGCATCGAGCCTTCGTTGAACGGCGGCAGGAAGTCACGTTCGAGATTCACCACAAACAGCCCGGCCAGTGCCACGGCACCACACGTCGCCAGCAGGTTCAACCGTGGAAACGTCAGACTGAAGCGGATGACCTTGTCGCCGACAAACTTAAGGAAGCGAAGGAGAAAGCCGTCGTGCTCCGCTTCCATAAGCCGCGAATGACCCAGCATCCAGTAACACAGCACGGGAGTCACCGTCAGCGACACCAGCAGTGAAGAGAGAATCGAGACGATGTAGGCCACGCCCAGCGGAGCGAACAGTCGACCTTCCATCCCGCTCAAAGCGAACAGCGGCACGAACACGAGAATCACGATCATCGTGCCGAACACGATCGAGTTGCGGACTTCCGTACTGGCCTGAAACACCACGAGCAGCGGATGTTTCGTATTCTCCGCGTGCCGGTTCTCCTTAAGTCGCCGGAAGATGTTTTCCACATCAACGATCGCGTCATCGACGAGTTCGCCGATGGCGACGGCCAGCCCGCCCAGTGTCATTGTGTTGATGGACAGCCCAAACATCGCGAACACGACCGCCGTCATGACCAGCGACAGCGGAATCGCCGTCAGCGTGATAAACGTCGTGCGGAAGTTCATCAGAAACAGAAACAGGATGACCACAACCAGAATGCCGCCGTCCCGCAGAGCCTCGATGACATTCTCAATGGCCCGGTCGATGAACGACTTCTGCGAATAGACCGGCACAATACGGATGTCTTTCGGCAACGATTCCTGCAGTTCCGCAACCGCTTCCAGAATGCTGTCCGTGATGGCTCGCGTGTCAGCACCGGGCTGCTTGTTGATGGTCAGCACGACGGCCGGGCCACCTGAGAAGGTTGAGGGTTGAGGGTTGAAGGTTGAGGGATGTGCAGATTCACCGTCTTCACTCTCGACCCTCGACCCTCGACCCTCAACCCTGACAAACGCGGCACTGTCACCTCGCTTAACCTGCGGCCCTTCTCGCACAGTGGCGATCTGGGCCAGCGCGACCGGCCGCCCCTGCCTCATCGTGATGACGACTTTCTGCAGGTCTTCGACCGATTGAATCCGCCCGAGCGCCCGGACCAGCAGCTCGTTCGGTCCCTGCTCGTCCAGATAACCGCCCGTCGCGTTTTCGTTGCTCTCGACAACGGCCTGCTTGACCTGATGCAGCGTGACGCCGTAGCGCAGCATGGAGTCTGGGTCGACCAGCACCTGAAACTGCTTGCGTCCTCCCCCCATCGTGAAGACCTGAGACACACCGGGAATGGTCAGCAGTCGCTGCCGCACCACCCAGTCAGCGAGCGTCCGCAACTCCATGGAAGGTTGAGTGTCGAGAGTTGAGGGTTGAGAGAGGGTTGAGGGATCGGGACCAGGATCGCTCAACCCTCCACCCTCAACACTCAACCCCGCACCCTCCCGCCACATTCCGAGCATCAGAATCTGGCCCATGATGGAGGAGATCGGTGCCAGCGTCGGCTTGATGCCGGGAGGTAACCGATCCTGCACAAGCTGCATACGTTCCATCACGATCTGGCGGTCCGTGTAGATATCGGTGCCCCAGTCGAACTCGACATAGATCACCGAGATGCCGATCCCAGAGGAACTGCGCACGGCCTGCACGCCGTCGGCTCCGTTCATCGCGGTTTCGATGGGAAACGTGATCAGCGTTTCGACTTCTTCCGGCGCGAGTCCCGGCGCTTCGGTCATGACGACCACGCGCGGACGGTTCAGGTCCGGGAAGACGTCGATCTCCATCTGCGTCGCCTGCCAGCTTCCAAAGCCGAGTAGAAACACCGCGACAGCGATTGTCAGCAGTCGCTGTTTCAGGGCGAATCGAATAATTGCGTTAAGCATCGGAGCGTGGCCCTTCTAGTGATTGTGTCCGGCGTGTGGATCGACTCCGCCACCAGACTTGTTCTTGAGGGCCATCTGCATCTGATGCGCACCGCGTAGCGCCACCACATCGCCAGGGAACAGCGTGCCGTCGTTCGCGATCACAGCCGATGCCTGATCGCGGTACTTCACATGCACGGCAATGCGATCGAAGTGGTTGCCGTTCTGCTGAAAGACGTAGAACTCGGCGCCTTCCTTCGTGACTGCGTCTACCGGCAACACGATTTCATCGGGCCATTCCTCGACAGGCACCCGCAACTGCAACCGCTGCCCCGGTCGATAACGCCAGCCGACGAAGCGATGTCCGTCCTCCGTTGCCGTCAGACTTTCGACCTCGTTCGGCAGTCGGACATAGAACCGCAGCGTGCGGGAATCCGCATCGACTTCGTTGGACAGGCGAACGATCTGCAAACCTTCCAGAGTCAGGTTCACGTTGCCTGGTTGTTCGATGACAGCCGTGACCGGCCACTTCCGCGCTGCAGCCGCAGCGATCGAACCGGCGTCCTGCTCAAAGGCCAGCCCTTCGATGGAGAGGTCGCTGTAATCGGACAAGACACACAGCGTTTCGCCCGCCGACACAGACTGCCCCTTGTGGACATGCAGATCGGAAATCACCAGCGGGGTCGCGGGTTTCGGCTTTTGCGCCGGATCAGCGTCGGCCGCCGGCTGCCACACCACCGGGCGGACTAATTGCCCGACGAGTTTCAGCTCGTCGTCCGAATGCTCATCGGTTGCCGGCGCAAAGACCTGCAGTTCCCGCAGCAACCGACGATCACCCACGATCGAATCGACCTGCGTTTCGGACAGTCCGTGCAGCCGAAGCGCCTCGCGCTGGGCACTGAGCAACGCTTCCAGCTTGTCCTTCGCGTATTCCCGTTCAAGCAGACGCGTCCGGGGGACCGCACCGCTTTTAGTGGCATCGGTCAGTCGCAGAATCTCACGACGTTCGACATCCAGTTCGCCGATCGCCTGCAAGAACTGCGTCTGAGCCAGCACGAGGTCTTCATGAGTCAGACGAATCTGAAACAGCAGCGAACCCGGCTCGACGGCTTCACCCTGCACCGCATGCACGTGCACAATCACGCCGGTCATGGGCGTCGCGACCTGCAGCCGAGTGCGACCCGGACGCTCAGCCACCAGAGCCGGCACGGTGATGCTGCGGCGATACGTCGTCAGTTCGACCGGCTGAATGAACTCAGGAGTCAGCCCGAGATTCCGCAGCGCTTTCTCGGAAAGTTCGAGCGACTCCGCGTCGTCGTGCCCATGATCGTCGTGTTTGTCCCCATCTTTACCGGCCTCCGTCGGCTCGTCGCCGTGCGCCGCTGCGGTGCCACGACGTGAACTGATCGTGTTCCTGACCCAATCTTCGGTGAGGGGAACCCACGTCCCGCGAGTCGCGAATGCGGAAACGACAACAATGATGGCAACAAGCCAGCCGATCACCTTCGGCGGTAGTTTGGGTAGATGCAACTTCATGGCGGAGTCCAGAGTCTGGGCGAGTCCAGAGTTGAGAGACCAGAGTCCAAAGCGGACGCCCACATTTCGCAGCCATGACGACCGCGGAGCAGCGAAGGCGAATGGAACTCAGGGAAAAAGAGCGAGCAGGCTCAGCGGTCCAGCGATCAGAACAGAAGGTTGACGAGCAACGTCAAGGCCTCTGGACTCTCGACACTGGACTCTCAACTCTTAAAGCCGCCAGACCTGCGTCATTGTGCGGCAACAGCAGGCCGCAGACGCCCTCGGTGGTCCGGTGTCAGATCGATCCACGTGAATCAACCCGGTAACAGGCGACACAAACTCGTGTGCGATCGCCAGCGGGAACCAGAGCCCGCCGTCACCCGGAGTTGGAGTCCTCACCCTGGAGGACTGAGTGAAAGTGCAATCCCCGCCCTCGCAATCGAAGCCACAGGGACTGTGCGGACACTCATCCGATTCGTGATCGTCATGTCCGTCTTCGTCAGCAGTCGTCAGGCCGCCGCGATCATGCTCGTGCCCGTCATCCCGGTTTTTACCGTGATCCTGGTGGCCATGATCCTCGTGCCCGGCATCGGAAAGCTCGACACGGTGGTCCGCATGCTGGTCAGGCCCGGCGACGCAACCTTCGACGACATGCCCATGCTCACAGGCATGAGCGTGATGCGTGCAACATCCGAGAATCGAATGCAACAGCATCGCCGACATCGTCAAAATGCTGGTCAGGGACTGAAACATGAGGTCCTTACGGTTCTCCGAACTCACTGTCACTCTGTAAGACAAATACTACTCCACATCCTCTCATCGGCACTAAGCGAATTATCCCTTGAATGTGAAACACGTCAATTGGGACCGTCCAGGTCATTCACTTGCCCGATGAATGCAATTGTGGGCCGAGCCAGAACCATAGGCCGATGGTCACAGACGCCAGCCCCATGGAAGTTTTGATTGGCGATTGTTGATTTTCGATTTGTAAGCAAACACCGCTGTCGAGCCGCAATCGCAAATCTTCAATCGAAAATCGTCATTCCACTTTGATCGGGACATCGAACGTCTTTGCTTCTTCGCCCGCCAGCACAACTCGGAAGCGGATGGCGACTTTCTTGACGTCCTTCGGGATTACCAGTGCTCCCTGCGCGTAGTGGGCCGGTTCGTCTTTTGTCGTGGGCTCGAAGATGGTTGGCACTTCTTTCGCCAGCACAGTCTTGCCGTCAGCACTCACGAGTGCGTTAAAGACTTTGGCGTCCGTGACGGGCTTGCCGTCGCGAGTGATCGAAACGGCGGGTTCGACTTCTTCTCCCGCGTGCAGATGCTTGCCGTGATGACCGAGCAGAAGCTGTGTGCCGGCGTGTTCGACGGGTTTGCCTTCCCAGACCAGAGCGTCGTCTTCGCCGTGCGAGTGTCCGCCAGTACCATGGGCTTCTTCTTTGAATTCAGCGACGTAGGGAGTACCATCGACTTCGGCACTGATCGTGCCTGCGAACTCCTTCACGATTCCGAGGCTGTCATGCGTTCCCACGAATCGTGAACACAGCCCGTCCGCTTCGCCTTCCAGTGGACTGGCTGCGAGTTCGACCTGAAAAGCGGGATCGCTGATGCTCAACAGCACGGTCGTCGCCTTGACGGGCGCTGGCGACTTCTCATCGCTGCCAAGGACGTAGACGACCGATTCTTTCTTGTCGTGGTCGACGGTGAATTCAACGTGGTAAGCACCGCCACCCCAGTCGGCCAGCGTGCCGTCATGCGGCCCGGCTCCATGACCACCGTGGGGATGCGGATGGCCGTGCTCACCTTCTTCGGTCTGCGCCGCTGGCTGTGCTGCCGGAGTTAAGGGAGCGGGTTCCTCCGATCCGCCGCAGCCGGAAAAAAACGTCAGGGCGGAAGTCGCCACAAATGCAGTCAGCAGGTTGAGAGTGGTCTTCATCAGAGATACTCCAGAAAAGTGTGACGCCACTGCGATGTTGCAGCGACCGGTTGTGAACGTCCGCGAGACGACACGTCATCGCGGATTGGAAAGTGAGCTTCGATCAGGGTTTCATCACGGGATCAACTCCTCGTCTGCATGGTCCTGCTTCGCGAGTCTGGCCGCGTCCTTGCCGCTGTATTTCCAGAAGATGCCGGGGTGAATCAGGAACTCGCAAAACGTCGAGGTGAACAGTCCACCGAGGATCACCGTTGCAACCGGGTACAGGATTTCGCGACCGGGTTCCTGTCCACCAAGCACCAGTGGAATCAGACCCATCCCGGCGGTGAGGGCTGTCATCAGCACGGGGGCCAGTCGTTCCAGACTGCCGCGCATGATCATGTCGCGAGAAAATTCTTCGCCTTCTTCCTTCATCAGATGGAAGTAATGCGTGACCAGCAGGATGCCGTTCCTCACCGCGATGCCACCGAGTGAGATGAAGCCGACCAGACTGGCCACCGTCAGCGACTGGTTCGTGATGACCAGTGCGAGCACACCGCCGATGAACGCGGTCGGTAGTGCGTTGAGGATTTGCAGGACAACTCGCACGGACGGGAACAGGATCGTCAGCACGACGAACATGCCGATGACCGAGACGCCCGCCAGCACGACGATCGTGCGAGTGGCTCGCTGCTGGCTCTCGAACTGCCCGCCGTATTCGATGAAATAACCTTCCGGCAGTTCGACCTGACTCTGCACGCGTCGCTCGATCTCAGCGACGGTGCTGGCCAGATCGCGGTCCTGCGTGTTGCAGCGAATGACCATGCGGCGGCGAGCGTTCTCCCGGTTCACAGCGTTGGGGCCGGAGCCGCGACCGATGTCGGCCAGTTCGCTCAGCTCGATCTGTCCGCGTCCATCCGGCAGATCGATCCGCAAACGTCCAAGGTTGGCGTAGTCCGTGCGGTACTCTTCTTCGAGTCGAACCAGCAGGTCGAACTTTCGCTGACCTTCCAGCACCTGAGAAATGACTTCGCCCTGCAACGCGGTCTGCAGGATGTTTGCGACGTACGCTCGCGTGACACCGTGAAACGCGAGGTCACCCGATCGTAGTTTGATGTGCAGTTCTTCTGTCTGCTGGATCGGTTCGATCACTGGTGGCGTCACGCCGTCGATGTTCTGCACCGTCGACTTCACCCGCTCGGCGAGCTGGCGAAGCATGTCGAGATCATCACCGTGAATCTTGATAGCAATCTGCGCATAGACGCCTGACACCATGTGGCTAATTAAGTGCGCTAACGGCTGTTCGACCTCGACGTCGATGCCGGGAACTTCGTCGCCAAGTGTCTCCAGCAGTTCGTCGAGAATCTCATCGCGATGGCGACCGCTGTCCGGGTTCATGCTCAGGATGTACTCGCCGGCGTTGACGGGCGACGCGTGTTCGTCCATTTCCGCACGTCCGGTACGACGAACAAAGAACAATATCTCGCCGTTCGGATTCTTCGGTGATTTCTGCATCTCGCGGAGCCGGGCATCGATCAACCCAGACGTCTGGTTGGACGCGTTCAATGAGGAACTGGGCGGCAATGTGATATTGATCTGCACGCTGCCTTCGTCGAACTCCGGCAGGAAGTTGCGACCGAGTTGCGACATTCTCCATCCGGCAAACGCCACCAGTAACCACGTCAACAGCAGCAGCGTTGTGGGAATCGCCATGCTGAGGCGGACCAGATAGCTGGCCATCCACTTCATCGATCGGAGCAACAGTCCATCTTGCTCGGCGTGCGTCGCCTTGGACTGTGGAAGCAGGTAGTAGGACAGCACTGGCGTCACGGTCAGCGACACCAGCAGCGACGCCAGAATCGAGACGATGTAGGCCACACCCAACGGAGCGAACAATCGACCTTCGACTCCCGACAGTGCGAACAACGGCAGGAAGACGAGAATTACAACCGCGGTACCAAACACGATGGCACTGCGGATTTCTTTGCTCGCCTCATACACGACTTGCAGCGAAGAACGCGGCGTGTCGAGCGCGTTGTTTTCCTTCAGCCGACGGAAGATGTTTTCGACATCGACGATGGCATCATCCACCAGCTCGCCCATAGCGACGGCCAGTCCGCCAAGTGTCATGACGTTGATCGAGAGTTCCGTGCCGGTGATGTAACCCATCATGCGAAACACCAGCGTCGTGATCACCAGCGACAGCGGGATGGCCGTCAGTGTGATGAACGTCGTGCGGAAGTTCAGCAGAAACAGAAACAGCACGATCACGACCAGCACGGCTCCGATGACCAACGCCTCGCCGACGTTGAAGATTCCGCGGTCGATGAAGTTGCGCAGCTGGAACAGTTCCGCGTTGATCACGATGTCCGCAGGCAGCGAGTCCTCCGCTTCCTGCAGCGCGGTTTCCAGTCGCTCGGTCAGATCGCGGGTGTCGAAATGCGGCTGCTTCACAATCGTGAAGACGACGCCGGGCCGACCATTCACACTGCCATCGCCGCGTTTGAACTGGGCTCCTTCGACAACATGAGCGACCTCGCTGAGCAGGACGGTTCGTTCCGGATTGGCTTTGACGGGAATGTTCCGCAGGTCTTCCAGCACGCGGTACGGTTCCGGTCCCAGTCGACCGAGCACACGGATGGGCCGTTCGGTCTCGCCCTTCACCGCGAAGCCGCCGCTGGTGTTGATGTTGCTTTCTTTCAGAGCCTGCTCGACGTCCTGCAGCGTCACGCCGTATTCCAGAAGAGCCGTCGGATCGATGCGGACCTGATACTGCTTCTTGTCACCGCCAAGAATAAACGCTTCGGCGACACCGGTGACTTTGAGCACGCGTGGCCGAATGACCCAGTCCGCCGTCGTCCGCAGAGACAGTTGCCGCGAAGCGATTGATGGCAGGTCAATGTCGTGCTGCTTGCCGAGAACCGTGACTGTCGCTCGCCGATCACCGCTGCTCGGATCCGAGGCGTCCAGTTCACGACCGGGATGCCAGACGACTTCTTGCAGTGTGACCGACTCCCAGCTTTCGACGTTGTGGCGGTCAACGGGCTGCCACGCGAATAACTTCGGCGACTGACCGTCGTGCGTGACCATCTCCGCCATCAGCTCGGTTTTACCAATCGGGTACAGCTCGCCGCCGTTCGGGCCCTGTTGGCGATAGATGCCGGCAACAACGATCTGTCCCATGATCGAAGCCGGCGGCGTCATCTGCGGGCGAATCCCTTCAGGCAGGATTCCGCCCAGCGTCACCAGTCGCTCCTGCACCGTCTGACGAGCCGTCTTGATTTCGGTGTCCCAGTCGAACTCGATGTAAATCACATTCAGCCCGGCCGTCGACTGGCTGCGAACAGCCTGCACGCCGCTCGCTCCAAGCAACGCGATCTCGATCGGCTGAGTGACGAGCGTTTCGACTTCTTCGGTCGCGAGGCCGGGACATTCGGTGATGATGATGACACGCGGTCGGTCGAGATCAGGAAAGACGTCGATCGGCATCTGCGTGGCGAGATACGACCCATAGACCATCAGCGCCATGCTGATCACGACAACCAGCATGCGATATCGAAGAGCAAATCGAATAACTGCGTTGAGCATTTGAGCCTTCCTCAGTGAGACGCGTGGACGGTGCCGTCCGCGTGAACGTGAACGTCGGCTCGCATGCCGCTGGCCGCCTGTGCCTTGAGAACTCGATTCAGCGAAGCCGCCGCGTTCTGAGCGAAGTAAAGGCCCGGCTTCATGCTGCCATCGTTTGCCAGCACGATGTTCAGTCGGTCCTCGTGCAGCACCTGCACGGGGATTCGATTGAAGAGGTCGCCGTTCTGCCGGAACACGTACGCTTCGGGACCTTCACGTACAACGGCTTCAGCAGGCAGCACGATCACGTTGTCCAGATTTTCGACCGGGACGTGCAGACGGACTCGCTGTCCGGGTCGAAATCGCCAGACGATGAAGGTCTGGCCGTCCTGCTGGTAATTGCGTGACTGGTTCGTCAGCGGAATAAAAAAATCGAACGTGCGGCTACTGGTGTCGATCGAGTTGGAAAGATGCCGAATCCGAAACGCCTGCTCCAGAACCGGCCAGTGCTCGGCGTTGTCTTCCGCGAACTCGACGGCGATGTCCCGACTACCTTGCGCCGCGTCCTCCAAAGCCGGAGCGTCACGCTTGAACGCATGGCCTTCGACGTACAGCGACCGATGATTGGCCAGCGTCGACAGCAGTTGCCCAGCCTGCACCTGCTGACCGAGTTCCGCCGTCAGTTCCTGAACCTCGTAAGCCAGCTCCGCGAACTCGCCCTGCACGAGTTGCAACGCAGCCGGTTGAATCTCCGTTGTCTTCGGATTGGCTTCGGCTGGAGGCGGAGCAACAACTTCAACCGTCACCACGAATTTGCCAGCGGCGACACTGGCAATCTGCTCCAGATTCAGACCACGCGTCAACAGGTCCTGACGATGAGCTGAAATCGCGGCTTCCTGTCTCTGTAGTTGGCTTTCCAGCTCGATGATCTTCGATTTGGCAATGCCGCCTGTTTCAGCCAGTGGACGGAGTCGCTTGAGTTGCTCGTCAATGAGCTGCGTTTCCCGCGTGGCTCCGAACAGTTCCTTCTGCGTGTTCTGCAGGTACTCGCTGAACAGCCTCAGTGTGAAGAGCCGATCGCCAGGTTTGACGGTGTCACCGGGAAAGGCGTGAATCTGCGTGACGACTCCAACCGCCGGCGACGTAATGCCACGATCGGAACGCCCCGGCCGATCAACAATCTCACCGGGAATCTGCACTTTCTTCCAATACGTCTGCGGCCGCACGGGCTTCGACACCAGCCCCATGTTCTTGCGAGCCTGCGGACTCAGCTTGAGCACCTTCGGTTCTTCGACCGGCGGCGACTCGCCCTCGGCAGACGCAGCCTCAGCGATTTGCGGAACAAGCCGCGGCATCCACCGCTCGCGAGTAAAAAACGCCCCGGCACCGAGCGCTGCGACAACAGCCACTCCACTGAGGATTCGTAGTGATTTCGAGATGCGCATGGGAGGATTTCCGATTTTCGATTTGAGATTGACGATTTGTGGAAGCGGCACAAATCGGAGCAGAAGGATTTGTGATTTTGGATTGCTGATTTCCGATTTGTGCAAACCGCACAAAAATGGAACATCAAAATCGTCAATCAAAAATCGCCACTCGAAAATCGCTTAGGTCAGCAGGACCCCGGAGCGCTCGCAGCGCGCACTGTCACAGAGAAGAGTTCGGTCGGTAGCACGAACACACCGCCATCGGACAGCGTGCTGTGTCGCATCGACCAAAGAAGCAATTGTCGGCGGAGCAGGCGTTGACAGGTCAATCACGCCGGACAAGTCGACACGTGGCACTGTGACCGTATCGTCCGTCAGCCGAACGATTCCGAAGCATCCGGCGTTATCACCCGTCGGACTCAGCGGCCCGCCCGAGCCATCGTCGCCGGGCAACGGAAGCGAAAAGTCAAAACCGGCGATCGAAAAATGCAGATGAGCCGAAGCAGGCTCCAGCCCACCGCCGGCGCTCTCATCGTCGTGCGCTGGTGGTTCATGATGATGCTCGTGGTGGTCTGAAATCGCAGCCGCATCGTGCTGGTGGCCGTGCTCATGGTCGTGCTCGTCCGAATCCCGCCGTTCGTCACTCTGCTCATGTGAATGCGGTCGGTCACCTTCAGCATGCGCATGACAAGCAGCCGGAGGAAGCACTGAACTCGCCAGCACCGCCCCGCTCAGCAGAATCGCCATCGCCTTGTGAAGTAACCGTTTCATCGAAACTCCGAGCTCAACGTCAAGCCTGCCAGTCTTCGCTGATGCCGAGACGCAAGTGCTGTGCCAGAACGCCATATAAAGGGATCGGCAATTCAGCAGGGCATCCTACAAAGGGACATTACATCTGCATACGTGACATCACACGGGAACTACGAATCATCCACTGTGTGTCACCTGATTGAATCGCAATTGTGTCAAAGTGACTGCGATTGAGTTCGGCGGGCAACGCCGGACAAGACTCCGTAACTCAAGGAATAATAACGGTTTGCGGGATGCGGCTGGCTCTTTGGCACGGACGCTGCGTTTAATCGTGCCAGTCAATCACGACCCGTTCACGAGACCAGGGAGAGAGTCATGAAACGCTTCGCACTCGCACTGACCGCTGTTGGAGCCATCGCTCTTGTCGCCACAACCGCGTCTGCTTCGGACAAGACGCACGGTCGCGTCCACGACAACCTTGAACACAATGCCGTCCATCGTGAGCGGGACCATCGGGAAGCTCATCGTTCGCCAATGACGCGTTACCAGCATTACGGTGTGCATCGCGTCCTGCGACACGAAGCCACACATGACGAACTGCAGCATCGCGCGATTGATCGGACGATCCTTCACCGGGATGCACACCGGTCGGGAATCAACCGCTACCAGCACTCACGTCTGCACGACAACCTGCAGCATGAAGCTGTCCACGACCGAGTCGATCACCGGGCGACGCACCGCAGTTACACTCCGACCTACAGCCGTGGTATGACTCTTTCACGCGGCGGATTTGGATACAGCAGCCGTGGATTCTCGCTGTTCTTTGGTCGTTGATCGCAACACACAGACACGTCGTATTTGCAAGACGGCTCGGCCATACAGGTCGGGCTGTTTTCGTTGGCGGAAGCGACGAGCCGCTACTGTGGAGCGAGTCCGAAATGGGAATTGTCCCAATTCATCCACCATGCCTTCAAATTGTTCGACAGCAGCAACCTGTTTCACGGCCCGAGGCATGGCGTGCAAACGGGTCGCCTCGCCCTCGCAATTACGAACCTTTATTCGTGGGACGCGTTCTAAGCGACTGCGTTCTGCCAAATTGAGAAACCAGGATTCCGTTCCGGAGGCTGCACCGAGCCGAAACGGCTCACGAGGCACGACCTAACGGGTATACGGATCGATCGAGCGCCGAGGAGCGTCGCTGTTGGCTGGAGAAAAAGCGTGCGGTGCGGGCACTGACGGCTGACTGTGCTGCTCGTGGGGCTGAGCGATCGATAAGGGCCGGTCGCCGACCGTCTGCTGCGGAGCTGCGGTCGGCGTGGGCGGCTGATACGTCGGCAACAGGTACGGCCTCGGTGGCGACATGGCCGGCGGCTGCGTCTGAGGCATCAGGTCAAGAGCCGTGTCAGAGGCGTCCGGTGTGCTTCGGTAAATCCACTCTGAAATGCAGGTCCAGTCGTGACCGCAACGGCAGCGACAGCTTGTGCCACGGCGAGTCGCCTGCAGCTGGGCAGCGAGGGTGAGCGTGATACGGGCGTCGCATTCCGGACACAATGTGTAAAAGTCTATGCGGGATCGCATCGTCATCTCCTGAGATAAAGTGAACGTCGGCACGGCAGGCAACGAGAGTGGAAAAGGCCGCGGGTCAGCTCGCCGACACAAGACCTTCCCGAATCGCAAACCGGGCCAGGTCCACGCGGTCGTGAATCTCCAGCGACTGCATGATTCGATACTTATGCGAATCGACACTCTTGACCGAAATGTGCATCTTCCGGGCGACGTCTTTCACGCTCATCCCGAACGCGAGGTTTCGCAGCACTTCGATCTGCCGGTCACTGAGCCGCCCGAGCGGAGCGTCGAATGACGTTTTCATCTGGCCGTTGTTCGGATCGAGAACGAGCTTCTGTCGAATCTCTTCCGAGAAGTAAGGTCGGCCGGCGGATACTTCCCGCACGGCTGCCAGCAGGCTGTTCAGACTGTCCGTTTTCAGCACGTAGCCGGCAGCCTTCGACCTCAATGCCTGCTCGATAAAGATGTCCGGCATGACAGCCGAATAAAAGATCACCCGCGTGTCACGCTGCTTCATCGCCAGTTCGCTCGCCAGATCGAAGCCGCTGCGGTCTTTCAGATCGATCTCGACGACGGCGATCACAGGTCGCTTTTCTGTCAGCATCTGCACACCGGCTTCGCCAGTGCTGGCAGTGCCAACGACGCTCAATCCCGGCTGAGAGTTGAAAAGATTGGTGAGAGCAAACAGGTCAAGCTCGAGCGGGTCGACAAGACCGATGGTGACTGGCGCTGCCTGGTGGTTTTCGTACATCTCCTGTTCCTTTAATGCTTGCGTGATCGTGTTTATTTCCGAAGAAACCAGAGACCGAAAAAACCAGAGGAGGTGAGGTTCTCGCTTCTATCGGGAGGTATCGACCTGTGTGACGACTTGCTGGAGCAGCGAACCCCTCCCTTTGAGGTGAATACACGGATACGCCAAACGGAAGACGGAACCTGCGTACGCTCGGTGAGATGCCGAGGTAAAAGCCTCCGAAAACGGGCACTCGATCATCGCGTCGTCAGGTTCAATTCAGGATGAGGTCAATCCGGGAGTTACTGTAGAAAGTTGTGTTTGATTGGATGTTGAAAAAGGCGGCGTGTTTCGCGATGAATTGGTTGTTCAACAAAAGTTCCAAATCATTTTGAAAGGCACGCCACCATGTTTGAGAGTAACGATTCTTCCATTTCTGATCCAACCGTTGAGAGCGATTCAGGGGTGGATTCTCCTCGTGATGCGTTGACGGAGATTCTTCGAGCGGGTGCTCAGAAGATGCTGGCAGCGGCGATTGAGCAGGAGGTCGCCAGCTATGTTGCTGAGCGAGCAGGTCTGCTTGATGCAGGTGGACATCGACTGGTTGTCCGCAACGGCTTTCTGCCCGAACGCGACCTCATGACGGGTATTGGCAAGGTGCCGGTGAAGCAGCCTCGTGTTCGCGACAAGCGTTCGCCAGACCAGCGGGAATTCTTCACGCCAGCAGTTCTGCCGAAGTACCTTCGCAAGACGAAGTCGATG
>JAQBVJ010000129.1 GCA_027623235.1 Planctomycetota bacterium | reverse complement strand
CTGATTCCCATCTGGTTGAGGAGTCTTTTCAATCACAGCGTCTCTGAGAATGCCGATTTAATTTCGCCGCCGTCCCTTAGCCGAGGTACATTGGGGTTTGTTGACGTCTATGACTTATCCTGGGGTCGGATGCCTTCTCTCGACGACATGTACTCAGTAGGTGATCAGGCCCTCTTCAGGGTGTTGGACATCAACCCGCAAACAAACACCATTGATTTAGTTCCGTACCAGCCGCCTCATCCAATTTGGCAAACACCAGGCGAGGTCAAATACGCGATTGGTACGCGACACAACGTGGAAGTTGACTGTATCTTGAGCTGGGGCGTGTTCGTCGGGCTCGAACAGGGCGTTGACGGACTGATAGAGATCACTGAGCAAAACGTGGCGCGTTTGGAACAAATTCAGATCGGCGACAAGATCGAATGTGTTGTCTTTAGTCTGAACGTAAGAACGCACGAAATCAGGCTAACCACAATCGGAGGATTCGGTCTACCCGTTCTTCTCGCGCTGCTTTTCGCGGATCCGTTTTTCGATCGCTTTCAGAATCTCGAAGTCGCTGCGGTACGGCGACTCGAACGCGGGCCGAAGCGGGATTGGCACATCGTCCATCCGGTAAACCGTGCCTGGTGTGTTGATCCCGTAGGTCGCTGTCGTGAAAGCGACCGTGGCCACTTTCGCGGTTTCGCTCAGCTTCGGGTCGAGGACGACGGACTTGATGCTCGCCAGGTGGTCTCGCGCGGGCTGACTGAAATTGCTCATCGGGTCCGAGGCGATGATCAAAGCCGCGTCGGCCTCTTTGCGGGCGAGCAGGTCGGACGAAGTGAACTCGCCCGGGTTGAATCGCGGGTAGCCTCGCCCGAGGTTCACGCCGAACGGGTAGCCGGTCGACCAGGTGACGACGTTGTCCGCTCCCGTGACGTTGCCATGTCCCCGCATCGGCTTGGCCGCCCAGCGCGTGTACTTGTTCAAGTCGCGGGCCAGCGCCAGCACGGCCTCACTGTTGAGGTGCTTGCCGCGAGTCATCGTCAGGCCCATGCCGAACAGGATGACTCCGAACTTCGCCTTCTTCATCCGGTCCACGAGGTCGGTCAAAGTTTCCAGCGAGATGCCGGTCTTCTCCTCGATGCTCGTGTCGACTTCGACGCCTTTGGCCAGAGCCCGCATCGCCCAGCACAATTCAAAGTCGGACCGCGGCTTCAGCTGCAGAAAAATGTCTGCGGCCTTGGCGCTTTTTGTTTTTCGAACGTCGATCAAAACGGCCGTGCGGTCTTTGCGTCCGTTGGGAACGAACTGTCCCTTCGGCATCAGGCTGTATTTTGTGAAGTGGCGAGGATGACTCTCCGCCGGATTGCCACCCCAGAAGATGAGGAAGTCCGCTCGGTTTTTGACTTCGCCGAGCGTACAGGTCACCTCGCCGACCGCCTGAAACGCCATTCCTGACGGGCCGTGGCAGACGGACGTCGTTGTGTCGAGACAGCCGCCAATCCAGTCGGTAATCGCGACGGCGACTCGCTGCGCCTCGCACGTGGTATCCGAAAGGCCGTACGTAAGCGGATAGGTCGCGTTGCAGAGGATGTCGGCCGCCCGCTCGATCGCCTGTTCGTAGGTGGCAGGCTGGCCCTCGATCATCGCGTCGGGCCGGTCCTCGGTGTGGTGGTTCAGGAACCACGCTTTCCCCAGGACACACGAATTCTTCGCCTTCGTGATGTGGTCGCCCACGACCGTCAGTTCCATGTCATCGCAGACGCAGCCGCAGAACGTGCAGGTCGCATCTTTGACAATTTTCACCTCGGCTTTTTCAGCGGCCGGGGGAGCTTCGTTGACTGTGCTCATGATTCACCTCGTCGAGATTGCCGGCCGACTGTGAGTCGTCCGCACTCGACAGGATCGGGAGTCCCGCGAAACATTTTGAACTGGCCTGAGGGATCGCGCTCATTTCTGAGAGCCGTCCCGATCACCCGTCAGGCCAATTATGATTCTTCGAATTCTAACAGTTTAACCCGCAGCCGCAGGCAAGGCTCACCATTGAGGCTGCCTCACAGCCGCCTTGCCTGCGGCCACGGGTTCAACGAGCTACGCTCGATCCAGAAAAACGTCCATGCCTTTGCTGTCCGGCATTCCGGTGCCGTGAGTTTCTCCGCCCATCAGCCGGCTGGACTTGTCGCCGTAGCTGATAAACAGCATCCCCGGCGGCAGCTCGTCTTTCTTCGCCGTAATACACGGCACGACGACCTCTCCGACGTCGTTCCACATCCGCATCTGATCCCCGTCGCTGAGCCCCAGCCGCTCCATATCCTCCGGGGAAATCTGAAGCGTATTGATCTCTTCCAGATACGTCGCTGTCGACTTCCCCTCGTTGAGGGACGTCCCCTGGCGACTGGTTCGGCCGGGAATGAGGATAAATACTTCAGGCATCAGAGGTTAAGACTCAAAAGAAAACGGACGCAATCAGTGAGACCGACAGTGTTCCCGGAACCCCGTTCAGAGTCAATCGACGTGACCTTGCCGTGCCAGGAGCCTGCAGCAGAATTCCTTGACCACGCCACAATTCACCGGCAGACTGTTTTAATTTTTAATTCCTTCTTTGTGTCAGCGGTGGCTGTCACTAAGTCTCGGTTGAGCGACCTGATCCATGCCTGATTACCAGAATGTGCTGTCGGATGCGTCGCAGCTGTCGGTCGACGATCGCCTGCGGCTGATTGACGATCTTGCGGCGTCCGTTCCAGACGATCGTCCGCCTCACCTGTCGGCTGAATGGCTCACAGAGATCACCCGGAGAAGCGACGAAATTGACGCCGGCGCAGTCGTGACCGAAAGTTGGTCTGTCATCCGCGATCGACTGTTCGCGAAACATGGCGTGGACGATGTCCGTTGAATTTCACCCCGCCGCGACTGAGGAACTCAACGCTTCAGCCGACTGGTATGCCGAGCGAAGCCGGATCGCTGCTCAGGACTTTCTGGTTGCTTTTGACCTTTCGATCGCGTCCATCGTCAGTGATCCGACCCGCTTCGCGGCAATCGACGACCGGCATCGCGGGTGCTCGATCAAGAGGTTCCCGTTTCAGATCATCTTTCGACATGAGAATGATCGGATTGTCGTCATTGCGGTTGCACACACGAAACGCCGACCGGGTTACTGGCGTGGTCGCGACTAACTGACCGAGCAATCCAGTTGAGCCAGGATCGCCGCGCTGACGACGAAGATCTCGTCGATTTCTGAGGCGGATCCGAAGATCATGTTCGAACCGGAACCGCCGGAGAGTGTGTCGGCGTTGCTGCCCTGGCCGCTGACGATGTCGTCGCCCTGCTCGCCGAGGATCACGTCTGCTCCGGCTCCGCCCTGGAGTGTGTCGTTGCCGTCGCCACCGAGGATCACGTCGTCGCCCGCGTCGCCGATGATGTGGTCGGCTCCGTCGCAGCCGGCAATCAGGTCGTCGCCGTCTCCACCGAACAGGAAGTCGTTGCCGTCGCCGCCGATCATCAGATCATCGCCCGCGTCGCCGCGGAGCGCGTCGTCACCGCTGCCGCCGTCGACCATGTCGTTGCCGGTGCCGCCGTTGATCGAGTCGTCGTCGTCGTTTCCGTTGAGGATGTCGTCGCCGTCTCCCCCGTCGATCGTGTCGTTGCTGCCGCCGCCGTCGATCGAGTCATTTTCAGAACCGCCGCTGATTTCGTCGCGCCCGTCCTGACCGGAGATCGTTCGGAGTGAGTCACGAGAACAGCCAGGAAACTGCCGCGTCTGTCCCGTCGACAAACACCCGAATTTCCGCTGAACGGCGGTAGTCCATCTGAAGAGTTCGCGACTCCGGTCTGAGACGCACGTCGCGGCCCGGTCCGAAACTGCGATCACTCTCGCCCACCATGACGAAAGCGCTGTCGCAAGCCGGCCCGTTCCAACTGGCCAGCTGACCATCCCAAATCCCTCGCGAGCAACAGTCAACAACTGTCCACGCATGATCAGGCCATCCTATCTCTGCCATTTCTAATTTGCAAAGCGGCCCGGTCAGATCACGCTTCCTGGCTGCGGCGCGACCTTCCGACCTGTGATTATTTGGCTCCTGCCGTCTGCAGCACCGCGAGCAGGTCGAGGATCTCAGCTTTGCTCAGCGAATCCAGAAGCCCCTTCGGCATGGGTGAAAGCGTCGATTCCTGGTGGATGTCGATTTCGGATTTGGTGATCTCGACGACTTGAGACGGCCGCAGCGGGTCGGTGGCGATTTTCAATTGTGGCGAGCGGTAATCGCCGCCGGTGATGACTCGCCCGACGATCGTCCTGCCGTTTGTCGTGACGATCTGAGCGTTCCGGTATTTGCCCGCGATGACTCGCGAGGGATCCAGAATGGATGTGAGGATGTCGCGTCGGCTGAAGCGGCCCGCCACGGATGTCAGATCGGGGCCGACCACGCCGCCTCGATCGGCCAGTTTGTGGCAGCGGCTGCACAGGACCGCCTCATACAGCTTGCGTCCGTTTTCCAGATCGCGTTCTCCAGCGGGCACGGCGAGCAGTTCTTCCAGGTCCGCGATCGTCCACTCACGAACGACGGGTCGCGCGATCGTCAATTGAGACTCGACCGTTTCGTTTCCGGGTTTCAAAAGTTCGCCCAGCTGAGTGCGATCTGTTTCGCTCAGCGTGGCCGTCGCTTCGGTGCGGATCTGCTTCAGAAAATCCGGCATGCCGGCTCCGCCAACGGCCGTTCGTTCGAGGTCTCGCAAAGCTTCGAACCAGATTCGACGAGACTCTTCCGTCCAGCCCTCTTTTTGATTCCGCAGCAGGTAGAGGTAGTGCATTCGGTCCGACTGAGATTTCGCCTGGTGCATCAGCACGATCAGGAAGTTCAGCGCATCTTCGCTTCCGACCGGAAGAGACAGCCGGGCTAGTTCGCGTTGAACGTTTCCGCCCGCACCGGTGGGTGCGATTCGCGGCGAGGTGAGCATCAGAACGAGCCAGGCCGCCGCGGTCTGTCGGACTTTCAAAACCTCTGCACCGTCGACGACGGATGGATCCGCGATGCAAAGTGACATCGCGTGAACAGCGGACAGCACGTCATACGACGAGAGCCTGTCCAGCGGCAGGCGAGTGGCTTTGTCCAGAATCGCCGGAATGAGCTCCGCGTTTCGGCTGCGGGCGAGGGCCAGCAACGCTGTCGCAGTGATCTGCCGGTTCTTTTCTGTGAGAGCTCGATCGGCCCACGTCGCTGGCGGCTGATGCTCGATCGCAATCCGGGCAGCGTGACGAAGTACCGGGTCCGGACTGCCCAGGTGCGGCCAGGCAAGGTCGACCGCCTCGGACGAGGTAACTCCGTGAAACGATTCGAGCTTGCGGCGCAGTTCCCGCTGTTGTTCCGAAAACTCCCGGCGTGCCTGCTGTTGCCGCGTCATCGCTCGCGGAGCGTTCGTCGCCGGGCCCGAATAGCGGATGCGGTACAGCGAGGACTCAGTGCCTCGCCCGCCGGTGATGATGTACAGGGCTCCTTCCGGTCCGACGGCGATGTCGGTCACGTTGAGTGGTCGGCCTTTGAGAAACGTTTCGGTCCGGCAAAGCCAGCCGGCTCCCTGCGGGATTTGATGGCAGGCCAGGATTCGGCCATACGTCCAGTCGAGAACGAACATCGCACGCTGATAGACGTCGGGGAAGTTCGTCTGCTGGCCCGAGCACAACGCCGTCGGCGAACCTTTTCCGATGTCCGCCGACGGGAGCGAATTGTCCGCGTGGTCGGGGTAGTACGCCGGCCACTCGCCCGTGCGGCCGCGCCATCCGAAATCCGCTCCTGATGTGAGATGGTCGATCCGGGTCGGGCGGTACCAGGGAGCTCCCATGTCGTGTTCGGCGTCCGCGTCGTACGTGAAGAGATCTCCCTCTGAGTTGAACGCGATGCCGAACGGGTTTCGCAAACCAGCAGAGAGCAGCTCCCACTTCGTTCCGTCTTTGTCGGTGCGGACCAGGTGCCCTTCAGTTGTCACCTGACCTCGCCGGGCCGCTCGAAAGGGCGAGGTCCGATCGAGAATGTTTTCTGTGGGGATCTCCACCGAGTCGCCATGGATGCTGTAAATCAGTCCGTCCGGACCAAGGGCCAGGTCGTTGCGGCCGTGACCAACTCCCCCCGGAAACTCGCGAAGCAGAGTCACTTCGTCGAAGCGGTCGTCGCCGGTGGTGTCTCGCAGCCGGTAAAGGCCTTTCGAGTTATTCGCGTTCGCGTAGAGAGCTCCGTGTGCGTACAGCAGACCGCGACACTCCTGCAGTGTGTCGTTGATCGTCTCGACTTTGCTGACGCGCGGACCGTCCGGTGTCGAAGTCAGGTGCAGCCGCAACAGGCCGCGTTTTTCCTTAGCGATCGTCAGTCGCCCGGCCGGGTCGAAGGCCATGCTGACCCACGAGTCCTCGTCTTTCTCTGCCGTGCGAACGTGCTCGATCGTGAAGCCCGGCCGCAGAGCAAACTTCGCCGGATCCGGCTGGACAGCTCCGCCGGACGACTGTTTCCACTGGTCGTAATCGTCGAAGGCACTCGTACCGGTCGCCGAATTCCAGAGCTCCGCCGCGACAGTGCCGAACGAGGTCGCCTGGACGGGCTTCGTCAGACTGGTTCGCCAGTCGGTGTCGGTCACGATGGACTGCTGAGAGCCATCGGAAAAAATCAGCGTGAGACTCGCCGCCACGGCCGGCGGACCTTCCACACTTTGTGAAGAAATCTCGATGCGGTTTGTTCCTCGCCGCACGTGGTCGGTCACGTCGATGTCGAGCCAGGGGCCGTAGGCGTCGACACTGGCGATTGTTTTTTCATTGAGTCTCACAGATGTCTGGCAAAAGCCAGACGCCAGTCGCAGCCGCGCTTCGGTCACGCGGCCGGTCGGTTCGAAATCGCGAATCAGCAGCGAGTCCTGCTCCGGTCTTCGATCGGCCGTTCGCCACAACCAGGCGGGAAGCGGTTTTCCTTCCCCCTGACCGAACGCAGTGGCAGAACTTACAATCAAGGCAGCCAGAGCGGCGACCAGAACGAGAATCGCACAGGAAACCGGTCTCCGCATCCTGGCCGAGGGCCTGCGCCGAAGGCGTTGCAGATCACAGCCTGGGGTCAGCGAAACGGCGTAGCCGTGAGCGCCACCCCAGGTCCGGTTGCGCAATCGTTCCCTCGCCCTTACGTCCTTCGAGCCCCTGGTCCGCCGCGTCACCACGGGTTGAGGAGTTCGGCAGACTCTCCGCGGCGGACCAGGGGCTCGAAGGACCACACGCGAGATTGTTGTCGAGCTGACGCTCACCTGGGGTGGCGCCGCTGCGCGGCTGACCCCAGGCTGTGATCTGCAACGCCTTCGGCGTATCTCATTGCGAAGTTTCTCATGAATCGATTCCGGCACGGTCTTCAGTAAACGTCTCATGAAGAGGTCTCCTGTTTCAAACTGCGAATCGCCCAGGCAAGCATCGCCGCCAGAATCAGAACAAACAGAATGCTGCCCGCGTTGACCGGCCCGGCCGAACCGCTCCAGACGATGGCGTAGCCGAGTGCTCCGGAGAGCAGCGCGTAATAAGTAAACACCGGCAACGTCTTGCGAATGACGAGACCTTCCTTGCCGATCATTCCGGCAACGGCGGCTGCCGCGACGATGTTGTGAACACAGATCGTGTTGCCGGCCGCTCCGCCGATCGCCTGCAGAGCGACGATCCAGTCGGGCGCGACTCCAATTCGGTTGCCGACCTCGAACTGGAAGAGCGAGAACATCATGTTGCTCACCGTATTGCTGCCCGCGACGAAGGCACCGAAGCCGCCCATGAACGTCGAGAAAAACGGCCACGCACCGCCAACCGCTCCCGCAATTCCTTCAGCCAGAGCGATCGGCATCTTGTCGAAATTCGCGGCACCACCTTGAGAATTGATGAAGACCTGAACCATCGGGACGGTAAAGACGAGCGCCACAGAGGCTTTCAGCGTGGTCTTTCCCGATTGCGACCAGGCGAGGCGGTAGGCATCTTTGCTCATGCCGTGAAGCAGGAACGTCGCCAGGGACACGACGATGAAGATTGTGCCTGGCAGGTAAAGCGGCTGAGCATTCGTGTCGATGCCCGTTCCGAAAATGTTTTCAACCAGGATGGTGACTGGCTTCCCTGTCAGGAGCGGTTTCACGCCAAGTTCCGGGACCCGCGTGACGACAAGCAGCACGGCGACCAGCAGGTACGGAGCCCAGGCTTTGGCGAGACTCATCGACGTGCCGCCGGAGTCCGTTTTAATTTCGACGGTGCCAGTCCACTCGGCGTCCCACTTGTCCCTTGGCGCGAAGTCCCATGGCTCGCCCTTCGGCATCAGAAACCCGCGTTTGGCGAGCGGGACGACGATCGCCAGTCCGGTCAGGCCTCCCAGCAGCGACGGGAAGTCCGGACCGAGAAACCTCGCCACAAGAACGTACGGAATCGTCATCGAGAAGGCGGCGAACAAAGCAAACTTCCAGACGCGAAGTCCGTCGGAAAACGATCGGTTCGGGCCGAAGAAACGAGTCATCGTCACCACCACGAACAAGGGAATCAGCGTTCCCGCGACCGCGTGCAGCACGGCCACTTTAAAGCCGATCATCATGAGCAGAGCAGACTGATCAACAGCTCCGTCCGCCGTGACCGCTCCGATGAAATTTGCGAATTCGATGACACCTGCATCTTTGATGTCCAGCCCGGTTCCGACGCCTTTCAGAATCGGCGTCCCGAGCGCTCCAAAGGAGACCGGTGTACTTTGAATCGTCATCCCGGCCACAACGGCGGCCATTGGAGGAAAGCCCAGGCCACACAACAACGGCACACAGACTGCGGCCGGCGTTCCGAACCCGGCAGCTCCTTCGATGAAAGAACCGAACAACCAGGCGATGACGATGACCTGAATTCGTCGATCGGGCGAGATGTCAAAGAAGCCTCGCCGGATGACCGAGAGAGCTCCGCTTTCCTGCAGCGTGTTGAGCAGCAGGATGGCTCCGAAAATGATGAACAGCAGCGTCGCCGCGACGACGAGTCCGTGCAGGCTCGCCGCCGCAACCTGCCAGCCGCTGACCTTCCACACAAAAAGTGCCAGGCCCGCGGCCGTCAGATAAGAAAGCGGCATCGCCCGACTGGCCGGCCAGCGCAGCGCGACCAGGAAAACTCCGACCACAACAATCGGCAGAAAGGCGAGCAGTGCGAGCACGGTGGGCGACATCGGCGATCAGTCTGTGACAGGATCCGGGACGCGAAGGGGAATCGGATTCTGACGTGACCGCGATCAGCGAGAAAGCGTCGATGTCTTGCGGCAATGTCCGCAGGGAGCTCGCTTCCCCTTGCTGCTTCGACTTGGGACGATAGCCACCTCTGTTGAACCGGCCCGAATCTTTGATTGTTGACCGCAATGCCCGCGCCATCTGCTCTGGAAACAATTCGCGAACGAATTCTCTGTCAGTTCCCGCTGCTGTTTCTCACGACCTGGGAAGAGGAGCGCTGGGAGGGCGAGCTGGCTTCGCTGGCGCTCGACATGGAGCGTGGCCTGGTGATCTGGACGGCCACGGATGGAGCCGCGCCGCCGCTCGACGCTGACGACGAATCTCACCGCAACCCCGCGACGTTTATCGAGCAGATTCGGTCGTACCCGCGCGACCACGTTTTTCTGCTGAAGGATTTTCATCCGTTCCTCAAAGATCCGATCGTGCTGCGTCAACTCCGAGACCTGATCCCCAGCCTCGGCGAGCAGCACAAAACCATTCTGCTGATGGGGCCTGACGATCGGATTCCGGTCGAACTGCAGCGCGACGCGGTGGGGCTCGATCTGCCGCTGCCTCGGCTGGAGGAAATGCGCGACGAGCTGCGCGACGTGCTCATTCAACGTCAGCATCGTGGTGAGCCGGGGATCAGACTGTCGAAGCGGGAGCAGGAACGGCTGCTCAAAACGATTCTCGGTCTGACCGCCAATCAGGCGCGGCAGTCACTGTCGCGGGCACTGCTGGGAAAAAGCCGCATCGACGACGACGTGTACGCGATGCTGATTTCTGAAAAGAGCAAGATGGTTCAGGGTTCGGACCTGCTTGAGTTTCATGCCCTGAAGGAAGGCGCGGACGACATCGGCGGGCTGACGGCTCTCAAAGAGTGGATCGGCAAACGCGGTGAGGCGTTCAGCGAGAAGGCTCGCAAGAGCGGAATTCCCTCGCCGAAGGGCGTGCTGCTGCTGGGAGTTCAGGGTTGCGGAAAGAGCCTCACCGCGCGAGTCGTCGCGCGGATGCTCAGCTTCCCGCTCGTCCGGCTCGACGTCTCCACGCTGCTGAGCGCCGATCAGGGGCAGTCGGAAAAAAACATGAAGAGTGTTCTGTCGCTGGTCGAGATGATCTCGCCGGCGATCCTGTGGATCGACGAAGTGGAGAAAGGATTCTCCGGAGTCGATGCCGAAGGCGGCGCTGGCGACACGACCATGATCCGTCTGATGGGTGCGTTTCTGACCTGGATGCAGGAAAAGGCCGCGCCGGTATTTGTCGTCGCGACCGCGAACTCGGTGAAGTCACTGCCGCCGGAAATGCTGCGTCGCGGTCGATTCGACGAGCTGTTCTTTGTCGACCTGCCGAATTACCACGAGCGGAAAGACATCTTCGAAATTCATCTTCACAAGCGGCAGATCAATCCGGGCCAGTTCGACATCGGAAGACTTTCCGACATGACGGAAGGGTTCAGCGGAGCGGAAATCGAACAGGTCGTGCTCACGGCGATGGTCGAATCGTTCAGCAAAGAAGAACCGATCAACCAGTACGAACTCGAACTTGCGGCGGAAGACACGGTGCCGCTGTCGGTCACGATGGAAGAAAAAATCTTCGAGTTGCGTGAGTGGGCACGAACCCGCTGCCGCGCAGCGACCCCCGACAGCCGCGTCCTGCAGATGCTCGAAACCGAGCAGCGAGACAAAACCGGCGAGGAAAATGCACCGACGATCGACCTGTTCGACAGCGAAGACGACGACGCGGACGAAGCGGAATCCTGGCAGTCCATGGTCGAGGACGGTCAGGTCCGGGCGGCACTGCTGCAGTATGTCTCGTCGACGGGCGAGGTCACGTTCGACCAGATTCAGAGGGACTTCAAACCGCTCATTGAAACACAGGGCGAGTTCGGCCTCGCGCTGCGGTTCGACCCGCACATCGTTCTCTGGGAAGGCCTGACGGCAGAGCTCGCCGCGCCGCTCGCGAAGCTGATCTCAAGCCGGAAGATCTACATTCATCCCGTCGAGCCGGGTGCGTATCGCGAGGCGGCCAAACCGATCACGATTCCGAAACTGCTCGGTGTGCCGGACAACCGGATCTCGCGACCCAGCTGGCTGCCGGTCACGTTGAGCGCAGTCTCACCCGACGAAGTCGACGAGCGACTGTGTCGCGTGGCCCGGATGAAACTGAGCCGCTGAAACGGCGTTCGGGAGTCTCCCGTCAAAAAGCGTGAGCGAGGGCGGGTGTCGGTCTGTGTACGCACTCGCTGACGCCTCGGATTATTTTTGCGATTCCAACCACCGACTTAAGGAACACCGATGAGCGACCGCTGGATTGCCGACCGAATGCGCAACATTGACGCGTCCGGAATTCGCAAGGTCTTTGACCTTGCCGCGAACATGACCGACCCGATCAATCTGAGCATCGGGCAGCCTCATTTCGACACGGCCGACGTAATTAAAGAGGCGCTTTTCGAGGCCGTTCGCAATGGAAAAAACGCCTACAGCCAGTCGCAGGGCATCGCACCGCTGAGGGCCCGTCTTCAGCAGCGCGTGGCGGACGAACTCGGTCATGCCGACCGCGAAGTGTTCATTTCAAGCGGCACGAGCGGCGGGCTGATGCTCGCGCTGAGCACGCTGGTGAATCCGGGCGACGAGGTCATCGTCTTCGATCCGTACTTCGTCATGTACAAGCACCTCACCGCGATGTCCGGCGGAAAGGTCGTCCTGATCGACACGTATCCGGATTTTCGAATCGATGTCGACAAAGTCCGCGACGCGATCACGGAACGGACAAAGGTGATCCTGTTTAACTCACCAGCGAATCCCACCGGCACTGTCGCGTCGAAGCAGGAGATGGAAGACCTCGCGAAGCTGGCCCTGGAGAAAGACGTCGCGCTCATCAGTGACGAGATCTATCGCTCGTTCTGTTACGACAGCGAGTTCGTCAGCCCGGCAACGTGGAACGACCAGACGATCGTGATCGACGGAATGAGTAAGTCTCATTCGATGACCGGCTGGCGACTGGGCTTTGTGCACGGCCCGCAGCACATCATGCAGCAGATGATCAAGCTGCAGCAGTTTACGTTTGTGTGTGCCCCGCATCCGATGCAGTGGGCGGCTCTGTCGGCCCTCGATTATGACGTCACGCCTCACGTTGACGAGTACCGCGGCAAACGTGATTTCATGGTGAGCGAGTTGGGCAACGACTACGAGATTCGCGGAGCCGACGGCGCGTTTTATCTCTTTGTCAAAGCGCCCTGGGGCAGTGGCACCGAGTTCGTCACGAAGGCGATCGAGAACAACCTGCTGATCATTCCAGGAAACGTTTTCAGCAGTGCGAACACTCACTTCCGCATCTCGTACGCCGCTCTGCCTGGGACTCTGGAACGCGGCGTGGAAGTGCTGAAGAAGCTGGCCTCGCCGTGAATATCGGACCGAGGAAACTTCGTATTGACCTGTTCGGCGAATTCTTCCTAACTTCCCGCCTCAACCATCACCGGCGTTTTTCCCCTCGCCGGTTTTCACTTCTTTGAGCGTTCCGCTCTGACCAGTCAACCACTCCCACCACCCCCTTCCATTCTGGAATCGGTCAGTCATTTCTGGCGACATCAGGCCAGCGGGCTCTGACCGGTTCCTGCACGATTCTGCAGCGTTCCATTCTGGATTCACGCGCTGCCGGGTTCGTGACGCTGGACCCCTCCCGAAAGGAATCTTATGAAACGTCTCGCCCTTTGCGTGATGAGTGTCTGTCTTCTGACGAGCGCAACCGGATGCTGCTGGTTGCCCGGAATGCCCATGTGGGGTGGCGGATGCCCGAACGGGCAGTGCGGAGTCAACCCGTACGGCAGTCTTCCGCCACAGGGAGCATGCCTGCCGCAGAACGAAATGATTCAGACAAACTACGCCCCGATCGCTACGGCTCCGGTCTACGGTCAGCCGACGACGATGGCTTACCCGCAGCAGATCGGCGCGCCGACGATGGCCGTCGAATCTCTGCCGACGTATCGCTGACGCATCCGCTCGGCGGCTTTCAGAACAGACCCGGCTGGCAGCAGTCAGCCGGGTCGCTCTGCGCGCTCACAACGACAGCCGGCAGGTTGCAGGCGACGTCGCCTCACAACATCATCGCGGTTGCGTGTTGATCGGCTGTGGGCGAGTCTGCTGCCGCTGCGCCATCGAGATGACTTCTTGAGGTAACAAACGGCATGAAGCCGGTCTGCGAACAGGTTGAGGCGTGGGTTCCTGCGCGAGTCGAACTGACTCACGACAGCGCGGCGCCTCATCGGCCGCCGCCCGTCCCGTCACTGGAAGAGGCGCTCGCCTATTGCCGTGAGCTGGCCACGAGCCACTACGAAAACTTTCCGCTGGTGTCGTGGCTGCTGCCGAAGCGGCTGCACGCTCACTTTTACAGCATCTACTCGTTCTGCCGCTGGGCGGACGATCTGGGCGACGAGATCGACGATCCGCAGCGGTCGCTCGAACTGCTCGCCTGGTGGCGTGCGGAGCTCGCAGACTGTTACGAGGGTGAGTGTCGACACCCGGTCTTCGTTGCACTGCGGGCAACGATCGACCAGAAAAACATCCCTCAGAAACCGTTCGCCGATCTGATTTCCGCCTTCGAGCAGGATCAGGCCGTGCTCGAATACGACACGTACGAGCAGCTTCTGGATTACTGTTCGCGGAGCGCGAATCCTGTCGGGCGACTGCTCAACCATTTATGGAGCAAGTCCAGCAAAGCAAGTCTGGAGTGGCCCGACTCGATCTGCACGGGGCTGCAACTGGCGAATTTCTGGCAGGACGTCGAACGGGATTGGAAAATCGGCCGCATCTATCTGCCGCGCGAGGATTGCGAGCGTTTCGGCGTGACCCGCGAGATGCTTGAGGCGGGCGAGTCGACACCGGAATTCATCGAGCTGATGAGATTTGAAGTCGACCGCGCCCGGCAGTTTCTGATCAGCGGGGCCAGCGTGATCAATCAACTGCCGCTGCTGATTCAAATCGACATTGAGCTGTTTGCCGCCGGCGGATTGTGCATTCTGGATCGCATCCAGAAGATCGGATACCGTGTCCTGGAGCAGCGGCCGGTCGTCACAAAGTGGGACGGCATGCGGCTGCTCGCGTCGGCAACATTGAGGGTTTTCGTCCGGACGCTGCTTCGTCCATTCGGTCGCACCCGTTCGTAGAATCGCCCGCAGACACAGGCACGATTCATGGCCACATCGCTCGACGAGTCGTACGCCCTCTGCCGCCGGCACGCTCGAAAGACGGCGAAGAATTTTTACTACTCATTTCTTGGTCTGCCGCCTGCGCAATTCCGCTCGATGTGCGCGCTGTATTCGTACATGCGAATCTGTGACGACATTGGCGATGACGAATCTGTCCCGGTCGAGGCCCGTCGCGAGCATCTTGCGTCGTGGGAAGAAACCGTTCGCACTCACCTCAACTCGACTTCCTCTGTCCTCTCTCCCGGCTGGAGAGAAGAGTCCGGGCAGGAGGCACTTTTCGAAACCGGGCTCCAGGTTCTGCCCGCTCTGCGCGACGTGGTCGAACGGCACTCCATTCCTCAGCAGTACCTCCTCGACGTGATTTGCGGTGTCGGCATGGATCTTGATCAGCCGGCCGCAAGTTTCGATTCGTCCAGCCTGACGTGCCGATACCAGACGTTCGACGAGCTGCGTGACTACTGCTACCACGTGGCCGGGGTCGTCGGGCTGTGCTGCATTCACGTCTGGGGTTTTCGAGGCGAGGTGGCTGTCGAGCGGGCGATCGATTGTGGCCTCGCCTTTCAGCTGACCAACATCCTGCGGGATCTCGGCGAGGACGCGGATTCGGGGCGTGTCTACCTGCCTCAGGAAGACCTCGACCGGTTCGGCTACACACCGACGGACATTCGGCTGCGAGTCAACGACGACCGCTTCCAGCAACTCATGAAGTTTCAGGTCGAGCGGGCGGACGAGTACTACACGAAAGCTCGCGAGCTGTTTCAGGACCTCGACCCGGTCGGACGACCGATTCTGCAGGCGATGGTCAGGATCTACGGCGGTCTGCTCGGCGAAATCCGCAAACGGGATTACGACGTCTACTCGCACCACATCTCGCTGCCGACGTGGCAGAAGCTGCTCATCGCCGCCGACGCGATGATTCGTCGGCGGTTTCAGCGAAGCTCGACGGAATCCCGTTGACCGGCGGCACCTCGACAGCTCGATGAAAATGTTGCGGTGCGGTGCGGAAGGCTTACTCGGCTGGCGCTGGCCAGTTCAGGTGCCTGTGCAGAAACCGAAACGTGCCCTGACCGTTGATCGTGTGCGGGCCGGTGAAGAACTCGATTTCCGTTTTATCGCCCAGTCCGATCAGGTCGTAGTGGCGGCGGACTTTCGCGAACTCCCACGCGACCCACTCGTCCGGAGCGACGCCGTCGTGGTGACCCCGCTCGACCATGAACGGGCGAGGAGTCATCAGGTTGGACAGCTCGGCATAGTTCGCGACGTGGCCCATGTTCCACTCGAAGATTTCATACTCGCCGGTGAAGACGTAACTGTAGTGATCTTCGTTCGAGGTGTTTTTCTTAACCCACTCGTTGAAGTCGGCCGAGCAGATTGAGAGGCAGTAGCCCGCCGTGCCTTTGCGAGGCACAACCATCGGCGGCACACGAACAGCCGTCTTGCCTCCGTAGGAAAGCCCGTAGAAGGCAATCCGGTCGGGATCGACATTCGGCAGCGAGGCCAGCCACTCCAGCGTGCGTTCGTGTTGAGGAATGATGTAACTGAAGAGGGACCGCTTCATCGGGTTTGACTTACGCTGCAGAGTTCGGAAGCGATCCTGGCCTCGATACGGATTCTGCGGCGCGTACGTGATGAAACCGCGTTTGCAAAGTTCAGCCGCGAAGCCTTTGTAGTAGTTGTAATCGCGCTCGGGCGGCTGAACGATAGTGCTCATTGGGACGCCTTCGAGACCGTGCTGACACACGACGACCGGCCGCCGCTCGCCCGGTTTCAGATCTTTTGGCAGCAGCAGAATCCCCGACGCGACGACATCTTTGTAAACGTCCAGAACGATTTCGTAGCCGGTGAATTCTTTCTCGTCGAGCACCAGGCGGCTGCGCGGGTTGAGCGGCATCGTCGATTTCGGAAGCCGCCCGATCAGCTCGTCGTACACCCAGTCGCGCAGCGGCTCGACGCTGCCGGCCCACTTGTCGACGGAAGATCGATCGGCAGCGGCCCACTTCCTGTCGCGGACTTTCGGGCTGAGCCGCAGCAGGTTCTGCACATGCCGCTGCAGTTCGTCGAGCTGCCGTCGCTGCCTGTCCGTTGAGGTGGCCGCGACATCGTCGAGTGCTCCCTCGACGGGCTTCAGTCCGGATGTCGCGCCGAGTGTGACTTCCTGCCCGAACAGAGCTGCAGCAAAGGCCCCCAGCGCTGCCTGAGTTCCCGGCGAGCCGTTGCCTTCGCCGCTTGAGTAGAACTGACAGTTGGGGCCGGCCTGAAGCTGATCGTAAATCGAGAGAGCCCGGTCGTACTCAACCCGGACCGATGCGAGAGTTGCCGTCTCGATTTTCCCCGGAGCCGCGCCGCCTCGACGTCCAGCGGCGGCGGCAGGAGGTCCCGCGCTTTCGGGAACGGCACAGGGTTCAATGATGAGCGGCCGCGGCGCGATCATTCCGGCGAGTTCCGCGTCACCGAACTCGGTGAGCAGTCCCCACACGTTACGGTAAATCGGTTCTCCCCAGACGGCCTCGCGCATCTGGAAATAGCCGCTGACCATTGTTGCGTCGATCCGCTGATCCAGCGCGGCTGAGTACAGCGCGACCAGTCCGCCTTCCCCGATTCCTGCGACGCCGATCGGCAGGTCGATCTCCGCCGACTTGCCCCACTGCTCAAACAGGTCGACGGCGGCGAGCGTTTTTTGAACCTCATAGCCGATCACGTGGCGGCCCATTTCGAAGGCCTGCCGGTAAATGAATTCGCGGTGAGTCTGATTTGTGTAGGCCACGTGCGGGCTGCCGGAGAATTCGTTACGTCGGCTGATGAGCATCGGCACGGCGACGAGGCAGCCTTTGCTCGCCAGTCGCCACGGCAGTTGCGCCGACGCCGGCACCGCGTTTCCGTCGAGCCCGCAGAACGCTTCGGGAGTCCAGTCGGCATCGGGAATCGCGACGACGGCCGCGTTGACACCTTCCGGTTCCAGCAGCAGCCCTTCGGCCGTGACACCGTCGAGCACCTGCCATCGGACCCGGTGAACGGTGACGTCGGTCGACCGCGCGATCGCCGATGGCTGGCCGAGCGTCGTGATCAGCTCAAAGCCGTACTTGCCTGGCGAAGCGGCGGTCAGTCTCTCATCGACCGCGCCGATGTATTCGCGAAAACGGGCTCGGTTCGGAGCGATACTTTTTTCATAAGCCTCGACACTGCTGACGTCGCGCTGCCACCTGGAGTCGCGAAGTTTCCGCGACTCGGCGAGAGCTTTCAGACAGAACCGATCGATCCCGTCGATCATGAATTCGTCCAGCGGCTGTTCGACGGTGAGCGGTTTTGTTTTCGGCAGAACTTTGTCTGCGGCGTGGCTGGTCGCGGCGAGCTGGATCAACAGTCCGAAAGAAAGAGCAAAGCAGAGCGGGCGAGCCATCGTCAGTCTCCTGCGGAAGATTCTCGGTGAACACGCTGCGGATCGTAACGCGTCTGGCGGGACTCCTGAATCGACGCGGCTCGGGCCGGAGATGATCGAATGCCGATACCGTGATGCCGAAGCCCGGCCCGGCTACGATACCCGACCGGCGATCAAAGATTTCCTTCCGAGCGACCAACGGATTCTCAGCTCATGCTCCTTGACGTTCTCCAGAAATACTGGGGCTATTCCGAATTCCGAACGCTTCAGGAAGAAGCGATGTCCTGCGTGTTCGACGCGCGGGATTCGGTCGTCGTCCTGCCGACCGGCGGCGGAAAATCGCTTTGCTATCAGGCTCCCGCGATGTGCCGTGAGGGTGTCGCGGTTGTCGTCTCGCCGCTGATTTCTTTAATGAAGGATCAGGTTGACAGCCTCAAAACGTGCGGCATCTCCGCGGCGTTTATCAACAGCACGCAGTCGGTGGCCGAGAAACGGCAGGTCGCGGACGATTTCCGCAACGGAACTTTACGGCTGCTGTACATCGCTCCGGAACGGCTCGTCCAGCCGCAGACGATTGAGTTTCTCCAGCAGCAGACGATCTCGTTTATCGCCGTCGACGAGGCACACTGTATCAGCGAGTGGGGTCACGATTTCCGGCCGGAATTCCGCGAGCTCGCGCGGCTTCGCGACTCGTTCCCTGACATCAGCATCCACGCTTTCACCGCGACGGCGACCGAACAGGTACGGCAGGACATTGCCGAACAACTGGCGCTGCGCGATCCGCAGATCCTTGTCGGTTCGTTCGACCGCCCGAATCTCGTCTACCGATCCGAGCGGCGTGACAGCATCCTCGATCAGGCGCGAGAGATTCTCGACCGGCACAAAAACGAATCAGGGATCATCTATTGCCCGTCCCGCCGCGAGGTCGATTCGATCTCGGCCGAGCTCAACGCCAACGGTTATCGCACGCTGCCCTACCACGCCGGTATGACGGACGGGGAGCGACGTCAGAACCAGGAGGCCTTCGCCGAAGAGTCCATCGACACCATCGTCGCGACAGTCGCCTTTGGAATGGGCATCGACAAATCGAACGTCCGCTACGTCATCCACACGGGCATGCCGAAATCGCTGGAGAACTACCAGCAGGAAAGTGGCCGGGCCGGGCGCGACAGCCTCGAAGCGGAGTGCGTCCTGTTTTATTCGCTGTCCGAGTTCATGCGGTGGAAAAAGAACATCGAGGACGGTTCCGACGCGGGTGCCGAAGCGGCGATGCGGTCGCTGCAGGCGATGGTCGATTACTCGACCGGCGTGTCCTGCCGGCACCGGTCTCTGGTTCAGTACTTCGGTGAAGACTTCAAACTCGACTCGTGCGGCGCGTGCGATGTCTGTCTGCAGGAGCTTGACGAGGTTGAAGACGCGCTGATCGTCGGCCAGAAAATCCTGTCGAGCGTCGTTCGCCAGGGCGAGCGGTTTGGCAGTGAGTACACGTCGCTCGTGCTGAAAGGTTCGCGTGATAAACGCGTCGTCGCGAACGGGCATGATGGGCTGTCGACCTGGGGAATCCTCGCGGACGAGTCGCAGTCGTCGATTCGCGACTGGATCGGTCAGTTGGTTTCGCAGGACTTTCTGGTCCGGGTCGGCGAGTTCGGGACGCTCGCTGTGACACCTCGCGGTCGCGAGCTTTTACGGGGCAACGTCACTCCGAAACTTCTTCGCGCGGCCGAGACGACGACGCGACAGAAAAAGCGATCGACAAAACTCACAGCCAGCTGGGAGGGCGTCGACCGCGAGCTGTTCGACGACTTGCGCATCCTGCGTCACGACCTCGCCGCGGAGGCGAGCGTGCCGGCGTACGTCGTGTTCACCGATGAGACGCTGCGCGAACTGTCGCGGTTTCGACCGTCAACAGTCGAGACGATGATCCGGATCAAAGGCGTCGGCGAGAAACGGCTGGCGACGTACGGTGAGCCTTTCCTCGACGCAATCCGGAAGTACTGCGAGCAGTCGGGAGTGGAGTTCGACGCCTGGCTGGACGGAGCAGACTCCGTTCGCGGATCCGCAACGAGCCGGCCTCGCGCCGACGCGAGCTCAGTCGAACCCGGCTCACGATCCGTCAAACCGCGGGCCTTCGACCTGTTCCGCGAGGGAACACCACTCGAAGCCGTTCAGGCGGAAACAGACCGCGCGATGTCGACGATCGTCGGCTACCTCAGCGAGTTCATTCAGCTCGAAGGGCTCACAGATCCCACGCCATGGATCGACGAAACATCGTTCGATCGAATTCGCCTCGCCACCCGCGAAGCCGGGACCGAGCGGCTGAAGCCGATCTACGAGGTGTTCGAAGGCGAGATCAGCTACGACACAATCCGGATCGCGCTGGCGTGTCTGAAGAACGAAGAAGCTCTCTCCGAATGATCCGGTTCAGGCGTGGCGTCCTGAGTACGCGTCCCACGACTTAAGAGTTGGTATTGCGGGAGGGCGAGGCTCCTGCCGAGCCGTGTGCGCGTGCGGCTCGGCAGG
>JAQBVJ010000128.1 GCA_027623235.1 Planctomycetota bacterium | reverse complement strand
AAGCCAGGTCAATGTCCACTGATTCTCAAACCCTTCCAAATCTGCCGGAGGAATGGCGGTCACGCCCGAGCTACGGTTACCCGACGCGCTACGGAATCGGAAGCCGGTCCGGGTTCAGCATCGGCTTCGGATCTTCGCTCGGACGGCATTCCCATTTTCATCACCACTAATGGATGATGAGCGACGTTCGAATCGTGTGTTCGAATCGGAAGGAATCTACGGAAGCCGCAGTCGATTCGCGATTTCCGTTTCGAATTCCACTCCCGTGCCAGGCCGCATCGAAAACTCGATGCGGCCTTTTTTAATCCGGACTCCCCGCACGGGATCTTCCCTCAACAGAACGGCCCCATCGAGGTCTGCGTAGTCGAGCAGCGGGAGGAGCTGCGCGGCCGCCGAAATCCCTGCCGAACTCTCGATCATGCAGCCCAGCATTGTTCGCAGGCCGAGGCTTCTCGCCTGCTTCAACATCCGCAATGCCGGGGTGAGTCCGCCGCACTTGCTGAGCTTGACGTTGACCCCGTGAAATCGACCGTGGCACAACTCAACGTTCGCTTCGACGAGGCAGTTTTCATCGGCGACGATCGGCAGCGCAGACTGCTCAAACACGATCCGCTTATCGTCGTCGGAAGCGTCCGCGGGAAGCGGCTGTTCGATGAACTCGACGTTGAGCTCCGCGAGGGCCTTTGAATTCTCAATCGTTTCCTCGGCCGTCCATGCGCAGTTCGCGTCAACTCGAAACAACGCGTCCGTGTGGTCGCGCAGCCGGCGGACGATCTCAACATCGTTCGGTGTGCCGAGCTTGATTTTGTAAACGCTCCAGCCCGGCCGCTCGTCCAGGCGGGCGAGCATTTCGTCCGGAGTGTCGATGCCGATTGTGTAACTCGAATCGGGAAACGATGAGGTCGCTTCGGCCACGCCCGGCAGTGTGAACAGACCGTCGCGGCTCCAGAGCGCTCTAAGTGGCAGGCCCTGCAGCCTGGCGTGCAGATCGTGCGCCGCCTGGTCCAGAGCACACAGGGGGAACATGTTTCCGCCGAGAGCCGATGCGAGTTCAGACCAGAGCTCCTCCGGACGGCCGACCGTCAGGTCGAAGCGTTCGACAAGAGATCGCACTCCCTCAACCGCGGCCGACATGGAATCCAGCGTCTGGTCGTAGTAGGAATTCTCTGTGACCTCGCCGAGCCCGGTCTGTCCGCCGTCGGACAGTTCGACGATCAGCGAGCCGCGCGTGTCGATTGACCCGCGTGAAATCGTAAACGGACGCGCAAGCGGCAGCGCGAACCGGTGCAGAGTCAGTCTCACAACCCGAGCTCCTCGCGCAGAGCCAGGACAGCGTCGACCAGCACATCAGGCCCGTGGCGATAGACGTCGCACGCCGGCAGGCCAAGCTCGGCTTCGACTCGCACTCGCTCCCGTTCGGCGGCATCCTCATCCACGCGGCGGCTGTTCATTGCGACGCCGATCACTTTGCACGGGTACCGCACACTGCCGATCGTCTCGTAAATGTCACGCAGTTTGGCGAGCGGCTCAAGCCGCACATGGTCGAGTCCTTTGACGGTCTCCCGCCCGACTTCGTAACACAGGATCAGGCCCTGCGGAGCACTGCCGTGAAGCAGGCCGAGCGTCACGCCGGAAAACCTCGGATGCACGACACTCCCCTGCCCTTCGATGAGCAGCACGTCGTGATGCTGGCTCCGCAGAACAAGCCGCTCGGCCGCACCGTTGACGAAGTCCGACACGACGCAGTCGATCGGGCAGCCTTCGCCGCTGACCATGATTCCCGTCTGACCGGTCGCGACGAAGTGAGCATCGATGCCGCGTTTGACAAGCGCGAGCTGAATCTCCAGCGACGCGACCATCTTCCCGACCGTGCAGTCGTGTCCGACGGTGTGAATCCTCAGGCAGCCGGGTCGAAACTCAACGCAGTCAGACGGCGTGTCCTCGTTGTTTTTCCGAACGTCGACAATCCTGACGCCGTGCTTTGCGGCGAGCCCGCTCAATTCGGCATCGTCCGAAAGAAACTCGTGCAGCCCGGAAACAATGTCGAGGCCTCGCCCGATGGCCTCAACGATGATCGACTTCCACTCCGGCGGAACCTTGCCGCCTGGCGGAGCGATGCCCAGCACCAGGCTGTCCGGCGAATCGACATCGTCGAGCGAAGCGACGACCGGAATGTCGCCACCCAGCCCGAGCAGTTTGCCCGCCGTCTGGCCTGCCTGCGTGCTGTCCAGCAGGGCGAGGACCTCGGAGCTGCGATATTTCACAAGGCTCATTGCGGTCTTGGCATAAAACGGCGTCGTTCTGCCCTCGGTCAGAACGACCATACGGCGGCACGGAGGAAGGGTGGATTCAGTCATGAGTCGTGGTGCCTGTTCGGATGCATTCTCACCTCAACGGGGGATTGAGGAGTGCACATTGTGCCGAGTTGGTTTGCCACGGCAAGCACGCGGACACGGTGCCGTGCACGCCGGTCGTGACAGAATTCGTTGTGTCTGCTACGACTCGACCTGCGGGCAGGCGATTTCATTTCGGCGTAACGGTCATCAGTCATGGATATTTTCAGGTTCAGAAAACAACTCTCGACCGCGGTGCTCGTGCTGGCCGTTCTGGCTGGGCCGCTGACGTCGATCAGCCTCGCCGGAAAACTCACGCTGAAAGCCGCGCTGGAATCGATCTCGATTTCGGAACTGAAAAACCACGTCAACTTTCTGGCCAGCGACGCGCTGGAAGGTCGAGAAGGCGGGACAACCGGAGCCTGGGCCGCCTCCAAGTACATCATTGGTGAGCTCGAGAAATCCGAAGGACTGCGGAAAGGGGACGGCGGTTCCGGCGACGACACCGCCGACTGGCTTCAGTATTTTCGAGGAAACTTTCGCAACATCCTGGTCACGATTCCCGGCAGCGATCCCGAGTTGAAAGACGAGTTCATTCTGATCGGAGCTCACTACGACCACGTCGGGTACGGCAGTCGGTCGAACAGCCGCGGTCCGATCGGCTTCGTTCATAACGGAGCGGACGATAATGCGAGCGGCACGGCGGCTCTTCTTGAGGTTCTCGAAGCGCTGGCAACGATTGAACCGGCACCTCGACGCAGCATTCTCGCCGCGTTCTGGGATGGCGAGGAAAAAGGGCTGCTGGGTTCGGAGTTCTTCATCCAGAATCCGACAGTCCCGCTGGAGAAAATCCGGCTCACATTGAATTCGGACATGGTGGGACGGCTCGGCGAGAACGGGCTCGGTCTGCACGGATCGCGGACAGCCTTCGGGCTGCGTCAGTTTCTTGCCCGCCAGAACACAGTGAGCCTCACACTGGATTTTTCATGGGACTACAAACGCGACAGCGATCACTGGCCGTTCTTTGAACAAAATATTCCGGCGATCATGCTGCACACTGGAAAGCACGACGACTACCACCGCCCCAGCGACGATGTGGACAAGGTCAACTTTGAGGGAGCTCAGCTGATTTCGCAGTATCTGCTGCAGCTGACTCTGGCCGCGTGCAACTCGGATGAACTGCCGCAGTTTCGGCCCGAGTCGCGTCCCGAAGTGCCGAGCCTGCGGTCGCTCGAACAGCGATTCGCGATGACGATCAAGCGTCCGTCGCGGTTCGGGGTGTCGTACAACAGCGAAGTCGCGGAAAAGGAAAATCGGATTCTGCTCACGCGGGTTGAAGTCGACAGTCCCGCCAGAGAAATTCGACTCGAACCTGACGATGAGATTCTCGAACTGGGCGGATATGCCGTCACGGCCGTTCCGGACTTTCAAGTGCTCGTCCTGACAACGCCCAGCCCGACCACCGTCCGTTACAAACGGAAGGGCGAAGAGAAGACGGTGAGTGTCACGCTCCGCGGCGACCCGGTGCAGTACGGTTTCGAATGGCGGCTGGACGAGGCTGAACCGAACGCGGTCATCGTGACGGCCGTGATGCCCGGCTCACCGGCGGACCTGGCCGGATTGAAGAGGGATCATCGAATTCTGAAAATCGGGGACGACGCTCCAGGAGACCGCGACGCGTTTCGAAAGACGCTCAGCGAAGCAAAAGGCGAGCTGCGGTTTGAAGTGGAACTCGCCGGCCGGTTCTCCGTGTTGAAAGTTCAGAAGTTTCCGCCAGACTGAGCCTGCTCGCCATCCCCGTCGACGTCTGACAGCCCGTTGAAAACGTAGCGGCACGGCGTAAGCCGTTCGGTCTGAGCGAGTTTTCCCATGCAGAACCGGGCGACTTGCGCCGCTCCGCTAAATCAGCTCGACTTCATTCAACGGGCTGCTGAGGAATGAAATTCAGGCAACATGGTCCGACTTCTGACAATCGCTCTGATCCTTGCCGCAGCTTCCGCTGTTGCCCAGGAATCCTCGCAGACTCCCGTCGACACCGACTGGCCGAAGTGGCGGGGTCCGCGCGGCGACGGAACCTGGAACGCGCCGCGACTGGCCGATGACTGGCCGAAGACAGGTTTGAAGGAGCATTGGTCCAAGCCGATCGGCGGTGGCTATGCCGGCGTCTCCGTCGCGCGAGGGCGCGTCTTCGTCCTCGACCGGCAGACCGGGCCGCTTGATCCAGCGACGTCGAAGCCGGATCCGAAAACGGAATTCGAGCGACTTGTCTGCCTCGACGCGAAAACGGGGGAAAAGGTCTGGATCGATTCCTGGCCGCAGTCGTACGGAGATCTCAATTACGGCAGCGGTCCGCGAGCCGCCGCGACCGTGCATGGTGAGTTCGTCTTCTTGCTGGGAGCTCTCGGTCAGCTTCGCTGCGTTCGGGTTCGCGACGGCGAACTCGTGTGGTCTCACGACCTCGTATCAAAGTTCGGGGGCCGGCCGCCGACGTGGGGTTACGCCGCCTCGCCACTTGTCTCCGGAGAAACGCTCATCGTTCAACCGGGCGGCAAGGACGGGTTCAGCGTCATGGCGTTCGACCTGAAGGACGGGCGGGTCGTCTGGCACTCGCTCGACGATCAGGCCGGCTATTCGTGGCCGGTCCCGATCCGGCGATCCGGCTCGAAAATCGACGAGCTCGTTCTGTGGACGCCGTCTCACGTGCGAGGACTCGAAGCGGCCACCGGTAAACCGCTCTGGCAGATCCCGTACGACGTTTCGGAGGGCGTCTCGATCGCGACTCCGATTTTTCACGACGACATCGCTGTCGTGTGTGGTTACTGGGAAGGCTCGAAGGCGGTTCAACTCGGAGCGACGCCAGGCGAGGCGACACTGCTGTGGGAAGAACGGCTGCTCCGAGGTCTGATGTCGCAGCCGCTGTTTCGAGATGGCAACGCGTTCCTGCTCGACCGCCGCGACGGCGTCGTGTGTTTTGAGTTGAAATCCGGCCGAACGCTGTGGAACGACGGAAACCGCCTGACGCCCCGCGGCCGCGATCCGCAGGCCAGCTTCGTCTGGATCGGGCACGAGGATCAGGTGCTCGCCCTGAATTCGGACGGAGAGCTCGTTCTGGCTCGGTTCGGAAAGCAAGGCTACAGCGAGCAGGCTCGCGCAAAGATCATCGACCCCACGTGGGCTCATCCGGCGTTCGTCGGCAACCGGGTTTACGCGCGATCTGACACGAAGATCGTCTGTGTCGAGCTGCCGCTGAAAGAACGTTGAGGCTGGTTCAATCTGCTGCCGCTGATAAAGTCCTCCCGTTTACTTTTTCGCTCATCAGGATCTTGACGTGCTCCCTGACTCACCCTTCGACAATCCTCTGTTGCCCCACGACCGTTGGATGCGGCAGGCACTGGACCAGGCGCGGGCGGCTTTCGATGAGGGCGAAGTGCCCGTCGGGTGTGTCATCGTGCTTGGCGAGTCGATCATCGGCCTCGGGCAGAACCAGCGCGAGACGCTCAACGATCCGACGGCTCATGCGGAAATCATCGCGATCACCCAGGCCGCGCAGACCCTGGAGTCGTGGCGACTTCTGGACTGCACGCTGTACGTGACGCTGGAGCCGTGCCCGATGTGTGCCGGAGCGATCGTCCAGGCACGCATCCCGCGCGTCGTTTACGGCACAGCCGACCCCAAAGGCGGAGCGTGCCACACACTGTTTCAGATCACGGAAGACTCACGATTGAATCATCAGGCCGCGGTGCTCGGCGGAGTTTTGCAGGAGGAGTGCCGGGGAATTCTGCAGGAGTTTTTCCAGGTCCAGCGATCGCTCGGCAAGAAGTAAGCTGCGGAACCAGAAACGGAACGACCGATGAAAATTGCCAGCGGCGGAGTTCAGCACGAAACCAACACGTTTTCCGACACACCCACCACGCTGGCCGACTTCCTTCAGGACAGCAACTGCGGCCCGGAGCTGTCTGGCGGCGAGGTCATTTTTGATCGGTTCACCGGAACCGGATCGATCCACGGCGGCTACATCGCGGGGGCGAAGGAAGCGGGCTTCGAACTTGTCCCGCTGCTGTGCGCAAGGGCTCAGCCGTCCGGAATCGTTGAGCAGGACGCGTTCGACACGATGCTCGGCTGGTTTCTGGAGCGGCTCGAAAAGGTGCTTCCAGAGATCGATGGCGTGCTGCTCGATCTGCACGGAGCGATGGTCGCCGCCGCTCACGAAGACGCGGAAGGAGCCTTCATCGAAGCGGTTCGGAAACTGGTCGGGCCCGACCTGCCGATCATCACGACGCTCGACCTGCACGCGAACATTACTCAGAAAATCGCCGATCTGTCGGACGTTGTCATCGGCTTCGATACGTACCCGCACGTCGACATGCACGAACGCGGGGCCGAGGCGGCGCGGCTGATGGCGAGAATCGTCCGCAGCGAGGTCAAGCCGGTTCAGGAATTCCGGCAGCTTCCGCTGGTCACGATGCCGCCGATGCAGTGCACTCTGCGCGAGCCGATGCAGTCACTGATGAGTCGTGTGTTCGCTCTCGAAGCGGAGCCTGGAATTCTGACGGCGACTGTCTCGATGGGATTCCCGTTTGCCGACATCCACGATGCCGGTGTTTCAATTCTGGTCACGACTGATGGTGATGCGGATCTCGCCTCCCGCAAAGCCGACGAGCTGGCTGGCTGGCTGTGGGACCTGCGCGACGATCTGCAGCCGCAATTGACGACGATCGAAGAGGTCATCCGATTTACGAATGAGAACCCGTCCGACAAACCGGTGATCTTTGCGGACGGCTCCGACAATCCCGGCGGCGGAGCTCCCTGCGACGGCACGGTCGCGCTGCGGGCACTCATCGACGCGGGCTTCAAGGGAGCTGTCGTCGGTGTTCTCAACGATCCAGAAACGGCGGCGCAGGCTCACACAGCCGGAGTCGGGGCAACGATTCCCGTGCGGCTTGGCGCGAAGGTCGACAGCCTGCACGGCTCGCCGATCGAGGGCGCGGCCTACGTGAAGGCCCTTTGCGACGGCCATTACCGGTACGGCGGGCAGATGTTTCACGGAGTTGAAGATCAGCTCGGCCCGACAGCAACGCTTGTGATCGGCGGGGTTGAGGTCGTTGTCTCGTCGATTCGCCGGCAGTGCTTCGACACAGAGCTGCTTCGAATCGCCGGAATCAACCCGGCCACGCGGCGGCTGATCGTGCTCAAGAGTGCCGTTCATTTTCGAGCTGACTTCGGGCCGCTCGCATCAGCGATTTTTGATGCCGACACGCCAGGAGTCCATCGGCCGGACTTTGCCGCGTTCGATTATCGGAAACTGCGGTCTGTCTACCCGCTCGATCAGACGGTCTCGTTTCCGTAGGAACTGGCCCTCCACGGAATTTGCCGCTTTGCGTTTCGCCGTGATCGCAGCGAGAGTCAGCGGACTTTCGGCTGAACCGGACGGGAATGCAGATTGTCAGTTCCCGCGATGAACCGGTCGCCGGTAACATTCCAGGTCGTGGCGTCTGCAAAATCTTTTTATTAACTCCAGCCGATTTTTCTGAACGGACCAGCGGAACATGGAGTGGGAAGCCTGGTTCACGATCGTAACCATCAGCCTGATGATTCTGGCGATGGCTTGCAACTGGGCTCCGCCAGACCTGCTCACTCTGTGCGGGCTGACGTTGATCATCGTCGTTGGAAAAATTTCCGGCTCTGACCTGCTGCCTTCACCGGGGAACGCCGTCAGCCAGTTTGGATCGCCCGGCCTGATCACCGTGGGAGTCATGTTTGTCATCGTGGCCGGACTGACCAATACAGGGGCCATGACTCTGCTGACTCAAAGACTGCTTGGTCGACCGAAATCAGAATTGACAGCCCAGCTGAGACTGCTGCCCCCTGTCGCGGCGCTGAGCGCCTTCCTGAACAACACGCCGATCGTGGCGATGTTCATGCCGGTGATCGATGACCTCTGCAGAAAAACGGGGCTCAGCCAGTCGCGGTTGTTTCTTCCGCTGGCGTTTGCCGCAACATTCGGGGGCCTCTGCACGCTGATCGGGACGAGCACCAACCTGATCGTCAACGACAAGATTATTCAAGCGAACCTTCCGTCGCTCGGCATGTTCGAACTTGCCTGGGTCGGGGTTCCATGTGCGATCGTCGGGCTCGTTTACATTTTCGTATTCAGCCCGATCCTGCTGCCGGACCGGCGACCGGCGATCAGTCTCAGCGACGATCCCCGACAGTACACGGTCGAACTTGTTGTTCAACCGGGCGGGCCGCTGGTCGGGAAGAGTGTCGAAGTGGCTGGGCTGCGACACCTTCCGGGTCTGTTCCTCGCAGAGATTGAACGTGGGCAGCTGGTCCTTCCGGCAGTCGCACCAACAGAAGTTCTGCAGGCCAGCGATCGGCTGATCTTTGTCGGCATCGTCGAGTCCGTTGTGGACCTGCAGAAGATCCGCGGCCTCGTTCCACCGAACGAAAAGGAATTCAAGCTCGACGAGCCGAAGTCCGTGCGGTGCCTGGTGGAGGCCGTCGTTTCGGATCGGTGCCCTCTGGTCGGCAAGACGATCCGCGAGGGGAAATTCCGCTCCACTTACAGTGCCGCCGTGCTGGCTCTGGCACGAAGTGGCGAGCGGGTCAACGCGAAGCTCGGTGACGTGGAGCTCCAGCCAGGCGACACGCTTCTGCTGGAAACTCACATGGACTTCGCACAGCAGCAACGTAACTCGCCGGACTTTTTTCTGGTGAGCAGCGTTGAGAACTCCGCTCCGATCCGCCACACGCTGGCCTGGGTGGCTCTGGCCATCATGGTGGTGATGGTCATCGTCGTGACGGCAGGAATTCTTGACATCATGACGGCTTCCCTGGCGGCCGGCGGTCTGATGATTGCCGCCCAGTGCTGCACCGGCAGTGAGGCACGAAACTCGGTCGATATCTCGCTGCTGATCGTGATCGGCTCGACGCTGGGCATCGGCGAAGCGATGAACACGACAGGCGCCGCGAAGTTTATGGCCGAGCATCTTGTTGGTCTGGCGGGTGGCAATGAGCGGCTTGTCCTGGCCACGCTTTATCTGGTCACCATGCTGTTCACAGAACTGATCACCAATAACGCGGCGGCGGTGCTGATGCTGCCGATTGCGACCGGCGCGGCCACGAAACTGGCTGTCATGAACGGGGTTCCTGATTACCCGGTGCCCTTCATTGTGACGATCATGATTGCTGCTTCAGCGGCCTTCGCAACGCCGTTCGGGTATCAGACAAACCTGATGGTCTACGGACCAGGCGGCTACAAATTTTCGGACTATCTGCGGTTCGGCATTCCGCTGAGCATCCTGTTCATGATTGTGACCGTGATCCTCGTCCCGATCGTCTGGTGAGAACTCAGTCGGATTGCAGCCGTTCCGCCAATTTTCCACGGTCAGCTGCAGCGGCAGAGAACGCACATCAATCTGCCCTCGCGACCTTCGCTTTCTCCTGAACTGGCAACAGTTGACAGAGCCCGATCGCGGCCCAGGTGGTGCCCCAGTAAACCGACGTTGGCTTGACCTCGCCCTTGTCTCGGGCACGAGTGCTTTCGACCCGCCAGGTGCCGTCGTCGAGCTGCGTGTTGAGCAGGAACTTGACCGCGCGCCGCACGGGTTCGTCACTTCCGGTCAGGCCACTCTGAGTCAGCGCGTAAATCGCCGGGCCAGTTGCCAGCGCGTCGCTTTCGCTTCCGGTCAGCCATCCCCAGCCGCCATCTTCTCTTTGAAGAGCGACCAGTTCCGTACGTGCCTGGGCGATCGCGTTTTCGTCGCCGCGTTTCACTTCGAGCAGCAGCCTCATCGTAAACCACTCGGCGGACTTCGCGGATTTCTTCTGAGCCAGCTCGCTCGACGACAGCCATTTCGCGGCTGCCTCTTCCAGCTTCGGCCTCTGCTTGGCGGCCTCGTCCACAGAATGCAGCGCGAGCAGACTCCACATTGTCGAAACTTCTTCGGTCTCCCGCTTTGGTCGCTTCTGGGTCGGCAGCTGGCCTCCCGCTTCCCACTGTCCGTTTTCCTGCTGAGCGGTCACGACGCGATCGAGGATCTTCTGAAATGTCTCGTCAATCCTGCCGCCATAGCCCGCTCGAATGATCAACAACTGAGCCTCGGTCTCACTGCCGGCTGGTGGTTTCTTACTCGGATCTTTGGGCACAGTGTCCTGTACGCTCCAGGCGTCGAGCTCGGCCAGCCGTTTCGAATTCACACCGATTCCGCGGAGCTCCGCCTCGTGCAGGCTCCACACCATGAACGGGATCATGTGGCAGGAATTGCACTTTTTGACTTTGATCCACTTTTCGCCGTCCTGCTCGATGTAAGGGATGCTTTTCTGAATGGCACTGCGAATCTGTTCGGCGAGCGGTGCGTCGTCAGCGAAAAGCGGAGCAGCGGTGAGTGCGGTCAGCAAAGCGGCGAGGCGGAGAGAAGTCATGGTTGTCTCCGAGAGGGGGAGGCTTTGGGTGAGGGCATTATAACAACGCGGTCGACTTACAGAGGCTCGCCACGCGTTTGTGATTTCGGGTATCGGTTGCGAGACTGCTTCCGAGTCGGTCGTCTCCACGGGCGAGCACTCTGCAACGAGGGCAGGATTCACAACACGATTGAAAGATCCCCTGGCCTGACGGACGTGGGCGTCCGTGCTACGGGCCTGATTATGAGAAGTTCATGATGGATCGCGACGAACAACTCGCACAGCTGCTCGATCAGCTCGCCGGGCAATCTCAGGCCGGGCGCATGCCGGATCTTGAAGCGGTCGTGCGCGAGCATCCGGACCTCGAGCTCGAACTGCGCGAGCTCTGGGCCACGATGGTTCTTGCCGAGGACTTCGCCAGTTTTTCGGGCGAGCTCAACAACCTGACCGATGGAGCTTCTCCGGTGCAATCCGGATGGGAGCCCTCCACCGCACCGATCCCCGGCCGCATCGGCGATTACGAACCGGTTGAGGAAATCGGTCGCGGCGGAATGGGCGTCGTCTATCGCGCGCGGCAGACGAGTCTCGGGCGGACGGTGGCTCTCAAGATGATTCTGCGAGGCGGCCTGGCGGCCGCGAGCGACGTCGCGCGGTTTCGTGCCGAGGCCGAATCGGCGGCTCGACTCAACCATGCCAACATCGTGCCGGTTTACGAAGTCGGTGAGCATGAAGGGCAACCGTACTTCAGCATGCAGCTTGTCGAGGGAACGACGCTTGGCGAACGACTGCAGCGCGGCCCGCTTCGTGCTCGCGAGGCGGCGGAACTGCTCGTCCCGATCTGCCGGGCCATTCACAATGCACATCAAAACGGCGTTCTGCATCGAGACCTCAAGCCGTCCAACATTCTGATTGATAAGGCCGGTCGAGCTTTCGTGACCGACTTCGGCCTCGCCAAACGCATCCCTCGTTCAGAAGGTGTCGACGGAGATTCGCTGAGCCTCACCACGCTGACACACAGCGGAGCCATCGTCGGCACGCCGAGCTACATGGCTCCCGAACAGGCGGCCGGGCAGCGGGGCGACATCAGTGCGGCGACGGACGTCTACAGCCTGGGAGCATTGCTATACGCAATGCTGACCGGACGGGCTCCGTTCCAGGCGGCGACCCCGCTAGACACCGTGCTGATGGTGCTTGAGCAGGACCCGGTTCCGCCGCGAGTACTCAACCCGACTGCCGACGCCGATCTCGAACTGATCGCGATGAAGTGTCTTCAGAAGCCGCAGGACCTGCGCTATGACGATGCCGCGGCGATGGCCGATGACCTGCAGGCATGGCTCGACGGCGATCCGATTTCGGCCCGGTCCTCGCAGTTCACTCAGATCCTCAGCCGGGCGCTTCGAGAGACGCACCACGCGTCGCTGCTGGAAAACTGGGGACTGCTGTGGATGCTGCACAGCCTGGTCGTGCTGGTGCTGTGTGTCGTGACGAACGTCATGCAGTGGCGCGATGCCGAGTCCGACAACCCGTCGCGCTGGCCGTACCTGGCGCTGTGGTGTGTCGGGTTGAGTATCTGGGCGGCCATCTTTTACAGCCTGCGAAAACGATCCGGCCCGGTCACGTTCGTCGAACGACAGATCGTTCACATCTGGGCGGGCAGCATGATCGCCAGCATGCTGCTGTACGCGGTGGAGTGGCTGCTCGGTCTGAAAATCCTCGAACTGTCACCCGTCATCGCACTCGTGAGCGGGATGGTGTTCCTGGCCAAGGCGAGCATGCTGAACGGGAAATTCTACGCACAGGCGACCGCTCTGTTTCTGACCGGAGTCGCGATGGCCTGGATCCAGAACTCCGACCAACTGCCCAACGTGAGCATCTCACTTTACGGAATCGTCGCCGGGGCGAGCTTTTTCATTCCCGGTTTGAAATACCACCGGCAACGGATTCGCCGTTAGCGGCGCGTCAAGAAAGTAGCGGCACGGTTCTTGCCTGACGATGCGATACGCAGTTTTATGACACAGAGTCGTTTAACGTTGAGCCGAACAGTTTTGGCGGGATGCCCATGTGGAATTCTGAATCACTCACGGCCTGGAAGGCCGTGCCACGGAAATCAGAATCGGACCGTCAACGGGCCGCCGGGCGCGGCCGCACTGTCCTGCAGATTCGGCAGTTGCTATCGTCAATCGCTCGCTCTGGAGCAGACTCAACGACCATCTTAAGAACGGATCATCTCATGCCGACTCGACGACTTTTCTTTGCGGTTCTCGCGTGCAGCCTGGCCCTCACAACGACCGCGACAGCCGCGGACGAATTTCACTGGACGACCGATGAAGACGCCGGCACGACCGATCTGCTGCTCGGGGAGCAACCGGTCCTGCGATACATGCACGCGTACGACGCGTCGACTCCCGAGCGGCTGCACGAGACCTACAAAGTGTTTCACCACGTCTTCGGACCTGGCTCACAGTCGATCATCACGAAAGGTCCCGGCGGAAAGTACACGCATCACCGCGGCCTCTTCCTTGGCTGGAACAAGACCGGTTTCGAGGGCACGTCGCTCGACTTCTGGCACTGCACGAGGGGAGCTCACCTGCTCCATAAAAAGTTCCTGGCGAAAACCGGCGACGCCGAGCACGGCACGATGACCGCAGAAATTCACTGGAACGATGCCGAAGGCAAGCCCGTCATCATCGAGCACCGGACTGTGTCGGCTCGGAAAGAAGCAACAACCGGCGGCTGGCAGATTGACTGGTCAACAAAGCTCGCCAGCCAGCGCGGCGAGATCACGCTCAACGGAGATCGCCAGCACGCCGGCTTTCAGTTTCGAGCCTCGCAAGCGGTCGCCGAGAAAAACAGCGGTCGTTACCAGCGCCCGGCAGCGTTCGATCAGAAAGCCGATGCAATTCAGGTTGGCGACAGCGGCAACCCGCCGCCACACATCAACCTCGGCTGGTTCGCGCTGAACTACGAACTCGACGGCACGCACTACACCGTCGAGTATTTCGACAATCCCGGCCTTCCGAAACCGTCGCTGTTTTCCGAGCGTCCGTACGGTCGCTTCGGCACGTTTTTCAAAACGACTCTCACTGCCGACAAGCCTCTCGAAATGAAATACCGCGTCATCGTGAGCACCGGCAAGCCGACGGTCGAGGAGATTCAGGCCCGCTGCGACGCCTTCGTCAAGTCGCTCAAGTAGGCAGGGCGTCGTCCCGCAGTTCTCAATTCTTCAGCGATGGAGACAGCCTTGCTACGGCCTTTTCCTGCCGCCGTGCTGAGTCTGCTGATTCTGACGTCAGGCGTCGCGCCGTCGTTCTGTTTCGGGCAGTCGGGTGAGGCTCCTGATCCGGTTCTCGTCAGTGACCTCGCCTGGTTCACCGCGACGGAGCTTCAGTATGAGCTCCCCTCGTTTGAGGAATTCGATGCGGCGCTGGCCCCGCCGAATCCGAACTTTGGCCACGCGGAGCAGATGTGCCTGGACATCCTCAGGTCCCGCCGATCGCACGCCGTGCAGGTTTTGCTGGCGGCGATTGTGTATGAGAAAAGCAATTCAGACGGGGCCTTGAAACTGCTGAAAGGTGTCGTCCGTGAAGGACCCGGGAGCCTCGAACCTGCCAACGTCACCGGGCTATTGGTCCGTAGCGAGATCCTGTTCCGCATGGGTCGACGCGAGGAAGCACGGCTCGACTTTGACGCTCTGCAGACGGTCTACGAATACGACGCCCTGCGTGACGCCAGGAACACGGAGGCGAATCAACCGGAATTTGGATTTTCGATCGACATTTCGAGTGACCCCAGGATTCTGATTTCACTCGTCGGATTTCACACCGTCGTGTACTTCCTTGTCTGCCTGAGATACGGACGTCGGCAGAGGCGGGAAGCGGGCGGGACGTTGCGCCGGCTGGTCGCCGTTTCATTGGCGGTCGCGCTGCTTTGGAGTTTGCCGTTCCTTGCCGCCGCCATTTTGATCTTTCAGCAGACGGAGAATCCGCCAGGCCTGATCTGGTGGATCTTCTTCGAATTCTTCGCTTTCATCGTCGTCCGCTCGAGCATGAATCCGCCGAACCTGACCTACGTCGGCAGTGATCCGCTGCCGGAATGCAGCGATCCTCTCTTGCTTGCGAGGATTGTGGCTCTCTCGGAACGCATCGGGGTTTCGACGCCAGTCGTGCGGACGCAGCGGGCACTCGACGCAGGCCGGGATGCGTCCGCGGCTTTTGTTGGCGGGCTCGCGCCGCATTCCATCGTGCTGTACGACACGATTCTCGCCCAACTGAAACACGACGAGCAGGATGCCATCATCGGTCACGAACTGGGACACATTGCCAATCGTTCGATCTGGGTTTACGTCACGGTTTATCCGCTGGCCGCTGTCGGCATCGTGGTGTTGTCATTTCTCGGCGGGTCCTACTTCGGAACGATTGCTGGAATGGCCGTTTATGTGGGCTCGTTTCGAATTCTCAGCCGCCGTTTTGAGTACGACTGCGACCGCCGCTCGGCGATCGCGACCTCGCCCGACGCCATGGCCCGCGGCCTGCGTCGAATTTACGCGAGGCATCCGCTGGGCCGGCCCGGCCTGCTGACGAGCATCGTTCACAGCACGGCCAGCCACCCGTCTCTCGACGAGCGGGTCCATGCTTTGTCCGAGCTCGCCGCATCCGGAGCGGCCGGTGCCGGACTGATCGTCTCTGTGCCGTTCGATCCGCAGCGAGTCGCGCTGTGTCGAAAGCTCGTGTGGTTCTTCGCCATCGCCTGGCTGAGCCTCACCGCCTTCGGAATCACAGCCAGGCTGCTCGAATTCGCCGGGCCCGCACCGCTGATCGCAGTTCACCTGGCGGCGTTCGGCCCGCTCTTGCTCGTCAGGGCGGCCGTGAGGCGTCCGACAAAGATCGGGGCACTGCGTGTTAAAGGCCGCTTTCACTGGAGCGGCCTCTTGTTTCGGCAGAAGCTGGCTGTGTTCGCGCTGCTCGGAATCTGCCAGGTCGTTTCTTCCAATGCCCTGTTCCCCGACATGTCACATCGCTCGCCGATCCCCGGTGCGATCATGGGAGTGATCCTTGTCGTCCTCGCCGGAATCCTGGTTGTCGGCGGTGTACCTCAAAGCAGAACCGGCAAACAGGGAAAACTCGCGGTCGCAATCACAGCGGCGTTTCAGCGAAACGATTTTCAAGAAGCACTCCGGCTGTGCGAGGAAGATCGAAAAGCCCTGGCGAACGATCGATTTCTGAGATACCAGGAGGCCATTTCATTTCTCGCGACGCGACAGTACGAATCATGTATTGCGATCTGCGAGGAACTGTTTGAGGAGTTCCCGCACTTCCCGATGCCAGTCACGGCCCTGGCGACAATCTACCTGGATCGAGGCAACCCGCAACGGGCTCTCGAACTGACGCGGGCGATCGAAAAAGATCTGCACAAGCTCGACCCGATGCCAGCTTTGCTGGCGGCGAGGGCGCTGAGGGAACTCGGCCAGCCAGAGGAAGCGCTGGCGGAATCTGAGCGGGCTCTCAAACTCTCGCCCGACGACACCGCCGTTCTGGGGTTCCTGGCCATCCTCGCTCTGGATCGCGGCGACCGCCAGGAAGCGGATCGCCTGATCGAATTCGGCACGTCGATTCTGCCGGCCGAACCGTTGCTCATCATTGCTCGCGGCGAGCGGGCGATCCTCGACAGTGACTGGGAGACCCTTCGGTCCGAACGCGACGGACTCCAGGCAAGACTCGAGGAAGATCGCCTGCTGAATCTCCACAGCAACCTGGCACGCCTTGCCGACGCACTGCCTGACGACGAGCAGCCTGACGACGAGCAGCCTGACGACGAGCAGCCTGAAGATGCACAATCGGCCGAGGAATAACGACACGGGGCTGGTGGTTGAGCGGACGGGCTCGCCGCAGTTAAGATCGGAAGCTCAAATTCCAATCACTCTGCCATGCCGAGCCACTTGTTTGTCGGCGACGCGAACATCATCTGAGGAACCAGCGAAATGCGCTCACTCGTCGTCACTGTCGCCCTCGGCCTGACTGCCTGCTCAACACTCTCGGCCGCCGACTGGTTGCAGTGGCGAGGTCCGAACGGCAACAACGTTGCGGAATCCGGACAAACGATTCCGACATCGTGGAGTACCACTCAGAACGTCGTCTGGAAAGTCGACGTGCCAGGCCGAGGCCACTCCTCGCCCGTCATCGTGGGCGACCTGATCGTTCTGACGACTGCCGATGAGCAGAAACAGCAGCAGGGTGTGTTCGGCTTCAACCGTCGCACCGGCAAACAGGAGTGGGGAACGCTCATCAGTCAGGGCGGGTTTCCGAAAATTCACAACAAGAACACCCACGCTTCCGCGACCGCCTGCAGCGACGGCCGGCAAATCTATGCCACGTTCAATCACCACGAAAAAATCGAAGCCGTCGCTCTCGACCTGAGTGGCAAGATCGTCTGGAAAAAAGATGTCGGCGGCTTTGTGCCTCGCCAGTACCAGTATGGCTACGCCGCCGCCCCCACGTTGTATAAAGGAAAGCTGATCATCTCTGGAGACAGTGACACGGTCGCCTGGGTGAAAGCTCTCGACACCAAATCCGGTGCGGTGGCGTGGGACCAGAAACGGCCGAATCGACTGAACTGGTCGTCCCCCATCGTCGCCAATGTGGCGGGTAAGGATCAACTGCTGATCAGCGGCAGCGAAATGATTGCCTCCTATGATCCCGCATCAGGCCGTCCCTTGTGGAGCCAGGCCTGCCTGACGATGGCCACCTGCGGCACCGTCGTGTGGGATAACGACACGGTCTACGCCAGCGGTGGCTACCCCAAAAAAGAAACCGTCGCCGTCAAGGCCGACGGTTCCGGAAAGATCGCCTGGTCAAACACGGCCAAGTGCTACGAGCAATCGATGCTGATTCACGATGGCCACGTTTACTGCGTCGACGACCAGGGAATCGCGTTCTGCTGGAATGCGAAAACCGGCAAGGAAATGTGGAAGACGCGTCTGCAGGGCCCCGTGTCCGCATCCCCGATTCTGGTCGGAGACACGATCTACGCCTCGAACGAACTTGGCACGACGTTCGTCTTCAAAGCGAATCCGCAGCGGTTTGAGTCCGTCGGTCAGAATCAGCTCGGTGACTCCGCTTTCGCCTCGCCAGCGGTCGTCGACAACCGGCTCTATCTGCGAGTCGGGTCGGGCGACGGTCCAGGTCGCAAAGAAACGCTCTACGCGATCGGGACAAAGTAGAGGCCGGTTCAAAGTCGCGGCCAACGACCGTTGCTGCTCAACAGGATTCCGTGATCCGACTGTCCGGGACTTTTCCAAACCTCGCAAACAGCGGAGGGAGCACCAGCAGGTTCAGCAACGTTGACGTCACGAGCCCGCCAAGAATGACGAAGGCCATCGGGTATTCGATTTCCTGGCCGGGCTTGTTGCCGGACACGATGAGCGGCACCAGCGCCAGGCCTGTCGTCAGCGCGGTCATCAGGATCGGGGCGAGGCGTTCGGCGGCTCCGCGGATGATTAAGTCCGGGCCGAACGGAACGCCCTCTTCGTTCTGCAGATGTCGGTAATGGTCGATCAGCATGATGCCGTTGCGCGCGGCCACCCCGAGGACCGTTACGAAACCGATCAGCGAGCCGAGCGAGATCACTCCGCCGCAGGCGAAGGCTCCCGCAATGCCGCCGACGAGTGCGAACGGCAGCGTCATGAAGATCAGCAGGACCAGCCGCATGGATCCGAAGTCTGACTGCAGCAGCAGCAGAATCCCCAGCAGCGAGAACGCCGATAATCCCAGCAGTCGCCGACGTGACGCCTGAGCCTCGGCGTACTCTCCCAGAAACTCGGGGTGATACCCCTCTTTGAATGTCACGTCGGCGAGGACTCGCTGTTCGATTTCCTTCGCGACGCTGCCCAGATCGCGACCAGACACGTTGCAGGTGACGTCCAGCTTGCGCGACGTGCCGATGCGCTGGATCGCGTTCGCCGCCGGTTCGATCGTGATCTCGGCGACGTCGCCCAGTGGCACCTGACCGCCTGACGGCGTGTCGATCATCAATCCGCGCAGCACATCGACATCCCGGCGGACGGATTCGACACCCCAGACAACCACGCGGAAGATTTTCTGGTCTTCGAAGATCTCGCCCACCTGAGTGCCGCGGATGAGTGTGGTGGTCGCGCGGCGGACGTCGCCGGGGCTCAGACCGAACTGTGCGGCCACGTCAAGTTTCAGCCGGACCACGATCTGAGGAATCAGCACCTGCGGCTCGACCTTCAGACTGGTGACGCCTTTGACTTTGCCCATGACGTCTGCAACGTCCTGCGCGGTCGCTCGCAGTTCTTCCAGATTCGGACCGTAAATGCGGACCACAATGGAACCGCTGGCACCCGTCAGAACTTCCTTGATCCGCTCAGTCAGGTATGTCAGCAGGTCGCGATACAGACCGGGATAACCATCGACCGCTTCCTGGACTTTCGCGACGGTCTCGTCGTAATCGACGTCCTCATCAATGCTGATCCACAGCTCAGTGAAGTTCGGGCCGTACACTTCGTCGGCGACTTCCGCCCGGCCAATGTGCGATCCGAAATTGTTGACGCCCTCAATGCCGCGCAGCTCCTTGCTCGCCGCGATCGTGATCCGATTCATGGCCTCGATACCGATGCCGGGCTTCTCGACCCAGTGCATCAGAAAGTCGGTCTCTTTGAACTTCGGCATCAATTCTTCGCCGAGTTGCGGGACGGCTGCTCCGGCCCCGACAAACACCAGCAGCACGAACGCAACAATCGTTTTCGGACTCCGAATCAGCGGCGGAAGAACTGCCGAGTACCAGCGTTTGAGGATGCTTGTCAGTGGCGGATCTCGATGTTTTCGATCGGCCGTCCGTGGCAACAGCATCAGCGACAAAGCGGGCGTCACGGTCAGCGCCACGACCAGAGATGCCAGGATGGCGAGAATGTACGACGCGGCGAGAGGTCGAAAGAACGAGCCAGCCAGGCCTTCCAGAAAGAACACAGGCACCAGCGTCAGGACAACGATCAGTGTTGCGTAAACGACGGCGCTGCGGACTTCGAGTGACGCGTCCAGCACGACTTGAAACGCCGACTTGGGATTGCCGGCGTCGTGATTGAGCCGCAACCGCCGCAGGATATTTTCGACGTCGATGATCGCGTCATCGACAACCTCACCCAGCGCGATGATCAGCCCGGCCAGCACCATCGTGTTGACCGTTCCACCGTAGTAGTAAAGAACCAGCACCGCGGCGACGAGCGACAGTGGAATCGCCAGCGAGCTGATCACGGCGGCTCGCCAGTCGAACAGAAACAACGCCAGCACGACGATCACCAGCACACAGCCGATGACCAGTGAGTGCGTCAGGTTACCGAGTGCTCGTTCGATGAACGTGGCCGGTCGGAAGATCTTCGTGTCGACATCAATACCGGGCAGGGCCGGCGCGAGTTGCGCCATCGCCTCTTCAACACCGTGTGTGACATCCAGAGTGTTGGCCCATGGCTGCTTTTCAACGATCAGCAGAATGCCGGGCACGTCATTGATGATGGCATCACCAATCGGTGGCGGAGATCCGATCTTCACTTCAGCCACATCGCCGAGCAGCAGCGGAGCGCCGTTGCGGTACGCCACCACGGTATCACGCAGCTCGTCAGGATCGTTGACAGTGGCCGTGTGGCGAATCGCCAGTCGCTGATTGGGAGTGTCAATAAACCCGCCGGAAGTCGGCGCGACGGAATTCCCCACGGCCAGCATCACGGCATCGAGCGTCATGTTGTGGGCACGCAGCCGGCAGAGGGGGCGCGAAGTTTCACAGCTGAATTTGCAGTACTTCGGCGAGGAACTGATCGTTCCAT
>JAQBVJ010000127.1 GCA_027623235.1 Planctomycetota bacterium | reverse complement strand
GGTCGATTGAGGACAACGAAAACGCTCTAAAGCGTGGCAGTTCAAGGACTAAGTGTGCGCTGGCCCTGTGTCTTCTGGCGACCTCCCAATGTCTTCTGGCGACCGACCAATGTCTTCTGGGGACCGACCAATGGCTTCTGGGGACCGACCAATGGCTTCTGGCGAGCGACTATTGCCGTTATGGAAGGCACTATTGCCTTTCGGGGAAGGCACTAATGCCTTTCGGGAAGGCGCCAGCGGCGCTCGGAGAGCGACCAGCGGCACTCGGGACGGCACCAGCGGCACCCGGAGAGCGACCAGCGGCACCCAGGGAGAGGCCCGCGGCACCCGGGGAAAGACCAGCGGCGTTGGGTGAGCGACCAGCGGAGTCCGGGAGGCGACCAGCGGAGCAATGCCCGTGGAAAACTGCGAACTTGCAGCGTGATTGTGTGGAATGAGTATGTATGCCGTTGAACTGGTTCTGTTCTCAAAACTCGCTGAGTGGCCCGGCCGCTGGCGGTCGGGTGCCGAAGGCACAGGACTCCGCGTCATCGCCGTCCTTGAAAGTTGTCACGTCGGTATTGAATATGGATGCGAACGGTGAAGCATCCTGTCACTACGCGACCCCGCCATTCTGGCGGGGCGACCCAGCCCGAGATACTTTGAAAGCACCAGACTCGTCGACGCGACTCAATGGGCCTGTTCGGCGACTTCCGATTCGAACTGACTGGCAAGCCAGTCTTGAAGAATCGTCTCCAGCTTCGAACTGCTGCCGGCCGGTCGGTCGATCAGGTCGAGATCCTGGGCCCGCACGAGTCGCCGAACGAGCTCGTCGCGTGGTTGAACGTCGGTTGTCGTCTCGAACACGGACGGGTGGATGACAACACAGTCCCAGGTCGGCGGGCCGAAGTTGAGGGACCAGTTCATGACCCATCCGTAAGAGCCCGCGAAGGCCTCATCCGAATCGGAGGTCGCTGTTCGAGGCACCGCGAGCAGAACCAAATCCGGTTTCATCGCTCGCACTTTCACCTTCGCGTCCTCTTCGATTTTCGCCAGCGTCAAGTCTCCTGTCGGCCAGGAAGTGACTTCAACCTTTGCCGCCGGCGAAAACTTTTTCAGTGCCGGCTCGATCAGCGAATCGAACGGCGGCATCGCGAGGACCCGGACCGGCTGTCCTGCTTTCAGTCGAGCCAGCGTCTGCGGAATCGCTGGTCGCAGCGGAGTCACGTTGCCGAGCGAAACGTGCAGCCCGGTGATCGTGCGGGCCAGTTGCTCGGCCATTCGCTTGTGGCCGTCCATGTTCGGGTGAATGGCGTCGCTCATCAGCAGACGCCAGTCGAATTCGTCACTGGTCCGAGCGGCGTCCAACTGGCTGTAGCTGTCGCACACGGGCGCGCCGACTTCCCGGCCGACCTCACGAACGACGTCGCAGTACGTGATGAGTTTCTCCGTCGGTCGCCCGCCGGATGTGACGACGTTGTTGGGCGTGGCGAGGACGACTTCCGCACCGATGGCTCGACACTTTTCGACGATCGTTTTCAGATTCGCCCGGTAATCGTCGAGCGACACGCGAGTCATGTCGTTGAGCCCGAACATGACCGTCACGAGGTCAGGTTTGTGGGCGAGCACGTCGAGATCGATCCGGGCCAGACCGTTCACCGTTGTGTGCCCGCTGATGCCGGCGTTGACCATCTCGACATTGGACGCTCCCGAGGCCCGACTCAGAGCGATGCCCAGCATGTCGGTGTAGGCTCGCCGGCTGCCCGTGTGGTAGTAGACGCCGGTGACACTGTCGCCGAAGCAGACGACTCGAACCGGCTCACCAGACAGAAGCTTCGTTCGCGTTTTCAGCTCCGGACCGATGGCCTGTTTCAGGATCGGCAGCATGGCATCGGCGAGTTTCGCATGCCCGTCCGCATTCGGATGGCAGCCGTCCGTCGTCCAGCCGTGCAGATCGGCACCGTCCTTTTTTGCGTTTGTCCAGTCGGCGAAATGATCGACCAGTGGCACGCGCCACTTGCTCGCCGTCTCACGACAGGCATCGATGAACGGTTCCAGCTTGAGGTTGGGATTCTCGCCGAGGCCGTTGGGACCGGCTTTGTCCGACCATCGCGGCTCTGTCATCAGGACTGGCTGAATTCCTCGACGCAGAAGCTGCGCGACGATGTTTTGCAGATTCGTCCGGTACTGGTCGACGGTCAGCCGACTGGCCGTCTTGCCTTTGTCGACGTAGCTGTCGTTTGTGCCGTACATCACCGTGACGATGTCCGGCTTGTGGGCGAGCACGCTTTCAATCCGAGCGAGCGCCTGATCCGTCCGCTCGCCACCGATGCCAACGTTGATGACTCGGACTGAGTAGCCTTCATCGGTGAGTCGTTTTCCGGCGAGCGCGGCGAATGTCTGCTCGCCCGTCACTCCGGAGCGGACTCCCTTCGTGATCGAGTCGCCCAGCGTCACGATCGTCAAGTGACGTTTCTCTGGCTGAAGTTTCTTTTCGAGCGTCAGCAGCGATTCCGCAAAGAGTCGCCCGACTTCCAGCGTGCCTTTCGCGTCGTAGTGAACGTTGTTGGCAATCGAGGCGGCCGACGTGTCGACGTATTCGCAGCGCGGGTCGAACGAGCCGGCAAGCTGCTGCTGCTCGACGATCTTCGGCATGAACGGGTTTTTGCCGCCGCCGAATTTCGTGTTCACAGCGACAAGTGCCGTCAACTGCGGAGCATTCAAATCCGTCCGCAGAGCGGCGATCATCGCTGTGAGGTTTCGCGCGTAAACGGACGAGTCGTTTGCGTTGGCATCGCTCTCACCCTGCACCCAGGTGAAAACGCGCGGTCGAAGTTTCATGCCGTTCTGCTTTGCCGCCTTGATGGCCGCTTGCACTTCCGTGACGAGAGCGCGGTAGCACGCTCCGCCCTCGCCCGGATCCGTGTGGTCCCAGTCGCTTCGCAGGCCCGTTCCGCTGAACGCCGCTTTGACGACTGCCAGCGGCTTTTTCTCTCGATCGTAAAGCGTCCGCGCGAGGCCGATCTCCGGACCAAAGCCGCCTTCTTCCTGAGCGAAATTGCCATACTGTCTGTCGGCCTTTGGCTTCCTGGGATTGCCCAGCGGTTGAGCCTGCAGGTGAGTCCACATTCCGCCGCTCGTCGAATCGTGCTCGTCCGGCGGCGGGTCGCCACACTTCCACCAGAACAGAATCTGTTTGTCAGCCTCGTCGGCCGGCAACTCGCCTGGCTTTGCGTCATAGCCAACCGCGTTCGACTGACCGGCGACGATCAGCAGATCGACCGGCTTCTGTGGAGGAGCCGCCTGAGCGAACAGAGTCTGAAAGCACGCAGTGAGGACTGCGGCTTGAACGACAACGGTCGAGAGAATTCGCATTGAGCACTCATTCGGATATCGAGGAAAGAACGCGAGGACTTTGACAAAACAGCCGACGACAAGGAGCGGCACGGCGCAAGCCGTTCGGTCAGAGCGAATTGTTTCAAGCAAAACCGGGCGGCTTGCGCCGCGCCGCTAAAATCAGTTCCACTTTTTAACGGTCTGCTACGCGAGGATCTCGTGAACGACTTCGCCGTAGACGTCGGTCAGGCGGAAGTCGCGGCCGGCGTAGCGGTACGTCAGCCGCTCGTGGTCGAGCCCCATTAAATGCAGGATCGTCGCGTGCAGGTCGTGGACGTGGACTCGACCTTCGACGGCTTCGTAGCCGTACTCGTCGGTGGCTCCGTGGCGGAGGCCGGGCTTCACTCCGCCGCCGGCTGCAAACATTGTGAAGCCGTTGTTGTTGTGGCCTCGCCCATCGCCGCGCGGGTCGTCGGGAGTTCGGCCGAACTCACCACCCCACAGGACGAGCGTGTCGTCGAGCAGACCTCGCTGGTCGAGGTCCGTCAGCAGCGCGGCGACTGGCTGGTCGATCTGTCCGCAGCGAAGCGGCATGTTGGCCGCCACTCCGCCGTGGTGATCCCAGTTGTCGTGGGTGAGCTCGATGAACCGCACGCCGGATTCGGCGAGCCTTCGCGCGAGCAGGCATTGCCGGCCGAAGTCCTCGGTCCGTTTGCCCGGACCGATGCCGTACATGTCGAGCGTGGCTTCCGTCTCACCCGAGATGTCCATTGCGGCCGGAAGTTCTGACTGCATACGGAACGCCAGCTCGTAGGTCTCAATGAGTCCTTCAACCGGCGAGTGGCCCTGCCTCGCAACGATGTCCCGGTTGGCCGCCTGGAGAAAGTCGAGCTGCCGTCGCTGAGCGGCCGTCGTCAATCGCGAGTTCGACAGATTCGGCACGACCGCTTTTGATAATGCCTGGCTCATCGTGCCGATCGGTGTCCCCTGGTAAATCGTCGGCAGGAACGCGCTGCTGTAATTGCGGGCTCCGCCAAGAATCACAGGCGGCTTGATGCTGATGAAGCCGGGCAGATTGGCGTTGTCCGACCCGAGCCCGTACAGGGCCCACGAACCGATCGACGGGCGGTGAAACTGAAAACTGCCCGTGTGCATCTGCGTCAGCGCGGCCCCGTGCTCATTGCTGTCTGTGTGCATCCCGTTCAGCACGCACAGCTTGTCCGCGTGAGCCGCCGTGTGCTGCATCAAATCCGAAATCCACTGACCGCTCTCGCCGTACTGACGAAAGGCCCACTGCGACCCGAAGTACTTCTGGTTTGTGTTTTTGCTCGGTTGACCGTCGTCGGCGTTGAGCTGCGGTTTATAGTCGAACGTCTCCATCTGAGACGGTCCGCCGCGCATGCACAGGAAGATTACCCGCTTCGCCTTCGCCGGATGATGTCCGGCTTTCGGGGCGAGCGGGTTCGACTCGTCTGCCGCCTGCGCCGAGGAGAGTCCGGCAAACGCGAGCCAGCCAAACCCGGCGGACGCGCTTTGCAGAAAACGCCGCCGTGAGGTTGCGTCCGGCATTGCCGCGTGATGATTCAAAAGGGGGCGTTCTGATTTCGACATCGCTGTTTCAGACGGGTTCAAACTCGAATCAGGAATGAAAAGTGGCATGGGCATCCTGCCAATACTGTTCGGCACGGCCTCTGCGTCGGTCGTTTAACGTCGAGCCGCAGGCGAGAACTTCGGTGGCGGAGCTCGCGATGAACCACCGCGACCTCGCCGCCATCCTCGGATTTGTTTCCAAGACGCCGCGATGCCCCCTCGGGACTTTCCGACGCCGACAGACTTCATTCACTCAACGTACAGAAATTCGCCACTCGCGAGCAATGCGTGACACAGGTCGGCCCAGGCGGCCTCGCGCGAACTGGATGGCTTGAGCAATACTTCCTGATCGGCAGCGGGAGGTGTTGCAGGCGAAGGTAGCGGGACGGCGTGGTCGTAAATCACCTGCGTATAGACCAGGAAATCCGTCGACCGTATCCGCTCTGCTTCTGAAGGTTCTCTTGCGAACAGGATCCGATAGAGGTTGCCGATTCTCGCCGAGTCGTCAGCAGCCTCGCCGGCGAGCACGCGACGGGCCGTCACCAGAGCCCGGTTCATCACAAACGGATCGTTCAGCAGAAACAGTTGCTGAGCCGGCGTCATCCGGCTCGAACGTTCGCCGATGACCAGGCTGGGGTCCGCAAAGTCGAACGCCTCCAGCATGGGCGGCAGCGATTGCCGGGCGATCGGCAGATAGACACTCCGCATCGATCCGCCTTTCTGCTCGCTGGAGATGACAACTCGATCGTTCAGCTCTCGTTCCTTCATCTGGGAAACGGGCGAGGCAGTCGGTGGAGTCCGGTCGAGCTCGCCACTGACTTCAAGCATCGCATCACGAAGCGGCTCGGCTTCAAGACGACGCTGGTTCTGCCTCCACAACAGACGGTTGTCCGGGTCAGTCGCCGCGGCGAGTTGTGAGCCGTCGGCAGAATCGACGGCACTCGACAGTCGATACGTTCGCGAAAGAACGATGCGGCGAATTGTCGATTTGACCGACCAGCCATCCTTCACAAGTTGCGAGGCAAGCCAGTCGAGCAGCTCGGGATGCGTCGGCCGTTCGCCCATCAAGCCGAAATTGTCGACGGAACCGACGAGCCCCGCGCCGAACAGGTGCTGCCAGATCCGGTTGACCGCGACGCGTGCCGTGAGCGGATTGCGGTCGCTCGACAGCCACTCGGCCAGTTGAAGACGACCGCTCTGATCAGCCGGGATGGTGATCGGCGAATCGCTGAGCGACGCCGGCACACCGCGCGGCACGGACTCGTCCAACTGGTTGTACTCGCCGGCAATCCGGACACGGCAGTCCTCGATCTTCTCGTCCTCCCGCGCGGCCATCGCGTAATCGGGGAAGGGTGGCGGGTTGTCTTCGGTCTGCTTCAGCGCCTCGTCGAGCTGTTTGATTTTCTCATCCCACACTGCAATCTCTTTGGCGAGCATTTCAATTTCGACGGCGAGCTCGGCCACCGTCTTCGTTGCCGCGGCGTCTCCTTTGTCCGCTTTGGCTTGAGCCATCTTCTGCTTGTTTTCCTGAGCGGCTTTCTGACGGACCACGCGATAGCGATCTGACCGGGCTTTGTTGCGGACCTTGACCTGCTCGGCGACGTCGTCCTGCCATTTCTGCGACGGGCCATGAAGTTTCTCTCCGTCTTTGCCGATCGGCTGCAGCGGCCGGTCGTGCCCGTACTGATTGCCAGCCGGAGCGGCCGGGCCGGACAACAGAGACGTGCTGCGAAAGATGCCGGCCAGAGCGTAATAATCCCGCGTCGAGACCGGGTCGAACTTGTGATCGTGGCAGCGGGCACAACTGATCGTCAGGGCGAGAACTGATCGGCTCACGACGTCGATCTGCTCGTCGACGCGGTCCATCCGGAACCGTTCCGGTTTGTCGTCCATCAACGTTCGCGCCCCGAAGGTCAAGAATCCGGTCGCGACGAGTTGCCGGTCGCGCTGCTCCTGCGAGTCCCACGGCAACAGGTCTCCCGCGATCTGCTCGCGCAGAAACACGTCGTACGGTCGATCCTCATTCAGCGCGGCGATCACGTAGCGGGCGAACCGCCAGGCGTGAGGGTGAATCACGTTCCGATCCGCTCCGTTCGATTCGGAAAAGCGAGCCAGGTCGAGCCAGTGCCGTCCCCACCGCTCGCCAAAATGAGGCGACGCCAGCAGCCGATCGACAAGCTGCTCGTACGCGTTCGAGGAGGCGTCGTCGAGAAACCGCCGTTGCTGCTCGATTGTCGGTGGCAGTCCGGTGAGGTCAAAGCTCAGCCGACGAAGCAGCACCTCACGCGTCGCGAGCGGTCCCGGCGAGAGATTCCCCGCTTCGAGCCGAGCCACAACGAACCGGTCGATCGGCCCGGCAGCGGCCGACGGATCGCGAACTTCAGGAATCGTGACCGGCGCGGGAATTGAAAACGCGTAGTGCGATTTTCCTTCGAGATCGGTCTTGCCGTTTTCTGCGGTCGACGGTCGATCGTCCGGCAACGCGGCTCCGTCCTGAATCCACTTTCGAAAATCCGCGATGACCGCGTCGGGAAGCTGCCCGGACGGCGGCATTTTCGGACCTTGATACTGCAGTGCCTTCAGCAGGCGGCTGGACTCAACGTCGTCAGGATTGAGGACCGTTCCGGATTGCCCGCCTTGCCGAATAGCCGCACTCGAATCGAGCCGCAGTTTACCCCGCAGCGTTTTCGCGTCGGCTGAGTGGCAGCGGTAACAGTGCTTTGCGAGGACCGGCCGGATCTTTCGCTCAAAGAAATCCGTGTTGTCCGCGGCCTGAACTCGCCCGGCCGGCGCGAGCAGAAGGGCGGTCAGCAGAAAAAGCAGCGGGCGGAAAGACATTGTCTGGATCCTGGATTCCTCGTGCGGAGCAGAAATCTCATCGTAACCCGAGCCGCGTCGGCAGGTCGACTCGAGCCGACTCTGCATGGTTGCGAATTGTGGTGAGAGACCCGAGAGTCTTTAGCGCCGCTCGTGTCCGCGGTCCTCGAACGTCACCCGAAGCACCGGCGAGATGGCTCATTGGATCCGTCCCGAAATGGATCCGTCCCGAAACAACTTCCAGATTTTCATGCGTTAGAATAAGGAATGCAGAAAGGCAGGAATATTTTCGAATCGGGATTCCTGCTTTCCTGCATTCCTTATTATCCGTTGAGACGACGCATGACCGTCGAGAATCGATCGGGCTCTCTCGCTCGCGCTTCGGGCTGCGATTTCCATTCCACAACCTAAACGCGTTTCGGCTTCAAGATTATGTCCTACAACGAAGTTGTCATTCTGATCCCGGCCCACTCGCTTGAGGATTTTCCGACGGACCTCGGCGACGACAAGGCGGACTCGCTGCTCAACAGCTTTTCCGTCGCGTTCCACCCGGCTCTGGTCGCGATGACCGGGCTCATGCCGAGCTGGCATCGGGCGGACGAGCCGATCGACAACTTCGGCGGCAAGCTGTATTTCCTGCCGACAGCGTCGGACGACATGGTTCCGTCCGGGTGGGCTCAACGGGCGAGGGATGAGGGAGCCGTCGTCGTGACCGGCCCGTTGGAGCGTGACGCCGACATTCGCCAGGCTCTGCTTCGCAAGGCTCTCGAACCGGTTTTGTGCGAGGGGGACGACTCGCCGGACCTGCCGGCGGACTGTGACTTCAGCGCAGAACTTGAGCTCGACGACGACCTCGTGCAGGATTTCCTCGCGCTCGGCACGTGCTGGATCGTGCTCGAGCTGGTCACGCGGCACATGCATCATTTTTCCAGCTACGACGAAGTCTTCTTCGAAAAGACGCTCGTCCAGGCAGCGAAGGCGGCCATGGATGGCGATGACGCCGAAGCCCGCGATCGGCTGCAGGCAGCGTTTGATCTTCTCGCCGAAGCGCGCGAGCGGTTTTACCCGGTCGATGCCTACTTCATTGATCTCTGCCTGCTGACGCCCGACATGGTCAGAGAAGAGATGCTGATCGAGCAGCTTGCGGGAGACGCGCCGGTCAACTTTCTGGTCAAAGGCAAGGATGTCGAGAAGATTGCGGAGTCTCATCCGGATTTTACAAAAGCGCTGGCCGAGGCCTGGGCGGCTGAGAAAGCGGACATTGCGAGCGGCGATTACGACGAGCTGGCCTCGCCGCTTGTGCCGCTGGAGTCGACGCTGCGTGATCTGGAAAAAGGCCGCGACGTGTTCCGGCGAATTCTCGGTCGCGAGCCGACAACGTGGGGCCGCCGCCGCTTCGGGCTCTCACAAATGACGCCGCAACTGCTGCAGAAATCCGGCTTTCATTCGGCGCTGCACTTTCTGCTCGACGATGGAATTTACCCGGACCGCGAGCAAAGCAAACTTCGCTGGGAGGCGATGGACAGCAGCTCGGTCGACGCGTACTCGCGGCTGCCGCTGCCGACCGAATCGGCGGGCACGTGGCTGCGGTTTCCGCAACGGCTGGCCGAAACGATGGAGTCCGATCAAGTGGCGGCTCTCATGTTCGCCCGCTGGCCGGAGGTGAAAAGCGTCTTCTATCACGATCTTCGGCGGACGCTGAAGTACGCTCCCGTGCTGGGACGGTTCGTCACGCTCGCCGAGTTTTTTCAGCACACAGACACGCCCGGCGGGATGTACGGAACCGAGTCGAAAGAGTACCTCGCGCCGTTTTTTGTCCAGGCGGTCGCGCGGCGTGAGCCAAATCCGCTCACACGTTTTTCCGATCACTACGAGCGAAACTGCCGGCTGGCTGCGGCCGACTGGCAGTCGTCGATCGCGGCAGCACTCTGCGGAAAAACACCTTCGGACAAAGCCGTCAACGAAACGCGAGACCTCATCGAACGAGCCGGGCCGGACGTTTACGACGAGCTCAGCGAGGGCTCGCCGGAAGAAAACGTTGCGGCGGCGTCCAGCAGGCTCGCTGAATTCGAAGCGAGCTCTGCCGCGAAGATTGCGCGAGTGATCATGCACGGAGCCGGCGACCAGCCAGGCTGGCTCGTGACGAACCCGCTTTCGTTTCGTCGCTGGGCTCTGCTGGATTTTTCGTCGATCCCGGACGCCGTGCCACCTCAGCAGGGCGGGCACGTCAAAGCCGTTCAGTTTGACGATCAGCGCAAGTTGGCGCTGATCGACCTTCCCGCGTCAGGCTTCGCCTGGATTCCGGCCTCACCCCAGGCAGTCGTCTCTTCAGAGGTGGCAAAGCCGCTCGCCGAAGCAGGGCGCCTTCAGAACGAGTTCTTCGACGTGGCCATCAGCGAGCGGACTGGCGGGCTGCAGCACATTAAGAAGCACGGCCGGCACCCGAAGCGGCTCAGCCAGCAACTGGCTTACCGCTTCCTGCGTGAGCTGACCTTCAAACGACGAAACAGCGAGGACGAAGTTGAAGAGGTCTCGACGTGGTATTCGGAGATGGTTTGCCGATCTTCAGAAGTCACCTGCCAGGGGCCCGGCATGGGCGAGATCGTCACGACCGGTGACATCGTCAACCCGCAGACCGGCGAGGTCCTGTCCACTTTCCAGCAGACGTTCCGCGTCTGGCGAGGCCGACCGTACCTGGAAATTGATGTCGAGCTCGAACCGACAAAGAAGCCGGACGGCGACCCGTGGAGCAACTACTACGGAGCCCGCTTCGCCTGGAACGACAGCACGGCATCGATCAGTCAGTCGATTTACGGAGCCGCTCAGCCGATCGCCATGCAGCGCATTGAGAGTCCGGATTTCATTGAGATCGCCTCGACAGAAGAGCGGACAACGATCCTGCCGTTCGGCCTGCCGTTTCACCGTAAGACCGGCCCGCGCATGATCGACTCAATCCTGATCTGCGAAGGCGAACAGCGTCGTAAGTTCCGCCTGGCCGTCGCCTTCGACCACAACTACCCGATCCAGGCGGCCCTCGATCACCTCTCGCCGGTCACTCCGATCGCGACGCAGGCGGGCTCCCCTCGATCCGGCGACACCGGCTGGTTCTACAAACTCGATTCGCGCTGCGTTCAGGTCACGCGCGTGATGGGTCTGCTCGGCGAACCACTCGACCCGAACGAAGTCGGCGAGCCCGTTCCGCTTCCAGAGGGAACCGGCTTCGCCCTCCGCCTCCAGGAAACGGAAGGCCGCTATCAAAACGTCTTCGTGGAATTCTTCCGGACGCCGACCTCAGGCCGAGTCCGTGACTTCCGGGGCCGCACGATTTCCGACCTGCCTCCCGTCCGCGACGGAGTCCAGGTCGATCTCAGCCCGTTCGGCATCGTCGATGTCGAGGTCCGGTTCGATGGCTGATCCGAAAGTCGCGCCGCTCCGCTAGATCCATTCGACGTCAAACCGGCGTCACGCTCGCTCGATGGGAAACGCGATCACCTCATCGATCTCGGTTTTGCCGAGCGCCAGCATGACCAGCCGGTCGAAGCCCAGCGCGACGCCAGAACATTCCGGCAGACCGGCCCGCATTGCTGCTTCCAGACGAGCGGCTCCGGGGAGGTCGGGATGCGCGTTCGCTCGACGAATCTCCCGTTCAATCAGCGTGCGACGCGCGAGCTCCTCCGGATCGGTCAGCTCGTGGTACCCGTTGCAGAGTTCGATGCCGCGGTCGTAAAGCTCGAATCGTTCGGCCACCGGCGGATCGTCGTTGCGGATTCGGGCGAGAGCACATTGCGACGCCGGATAGTCGTAAAGAAAGGTCGGCGTCGTTTTTCCAAGGTGCGGTTCGACGAGTTCGGCGAGCAGCAGATTCAGCCAGCCATCGCGGTCGTCCGTGTCGAGACTCTGCGGCGGGGCGATGCCGTGTATTCTGGCGAGTTCGATCAGAGCGTTCGTTTCTAAATGCAGGACTCGCTGCCCGACGTGCCGCTCAAAGGCCTCGTCGTACGTGAGTTTTTCGAAAGTCGTCTCGCCCGCCGCCGTTGGAGGTCTCCCGGTCAGAAGCGCGGCCTGTTCGTAGACGTGTCTGACGAGTTTCTCGACGAAGGCCATCTGATCGTGGTGTGTGTCGCCGACGCGGTACCACTCCAGCATCGTGAATTCCGGATTGTGAAGCCGCCCGCGTTCGCCTTGCCGAAACGATCGGGCGAATTGAAAAATCGCCGTCGCACCGGCAACCAGCAACCGCTTCATGCCGGCTTCCGGCGAGGTCTGCAGAAAGAGCGTCTCGCCGCCGACCTGAGACGTCACTGGTTCGAGGTTGGCATCGACGACGACGTCGTGGGAGAGCAGCGGCGTTTCGCATTCCCAGTAACCGTGCTCGACGAAGAACGACCGCACCAGCGAGAGCAGCACCGCACGCTGCTGCAAGGTTTCGAGAGTGGCCGTCGGACGAAAGGTCATGATGAGTACACGAAGGAAGTGGCCCAATCAGGTTTTTCACGGATCATGCTGAGCCCCAGGAGAGCGGGGTGTCCCATGCCGGCCTGGGGCGTGCGTTGTAGCGTGGTGCCCCGGATTTCGGGAGCCGCCACGAGCCTCTGGCGTGCGGATTTCCCGGAGTTCCGCCTACACTCAAATCCTCGTCCATCCGCCTTCACCTCTCCGCAATCCCCATGATTCCTGAAAAGTCGCCCGAGTTCCGCTTCATCGATCGCGTCCGCCGGTTGGCTGGTCAGGCTCCCGGAGTCTCGCTCGGAATCGGCGATGACGCGGCGGCAGTGACGTTCGAGTCCGGCCGGCCGGCCGTCGTGACGTCGGACATGCTGCTGGAGGGTGTCCACTTTCAGATCCCGCCCGCGACGCCGCACGACGTTGGTCGCAAGTCGATCAACGTCAACCTGAGTGATCTTGCGGCGATGGCCGCGTTGCCGCGGTTTGCAGTGGTCAGTGTCTGCCTGCCTCGCGGCCGATCGATCGGCGATGAGCTGATGGATGGAATCATCGAGTCGGCTTCGGAATTTGACGTGACGATCATCGGCGGTGACACGAACGCGTGGGATGGTCCGCTCATCGTCAGCGTCACGGCGATTGGCGAGGCCCATGCCAAAGGACTGGTCACGCGAAGCGGAGCGAAAACCGGCGACTGGATCTGCGTGACGGGAGAATTCGGAGGCAGCCTCGCCGGCCGGCATCTGTCGTTTACTCCGCGAGTTCGCGAAGCCACGTTCCTCCACGAAGCCGCCGCGCTGACGGCAATGCTGGACGTCAGTGACGGACTTGTCGCCGACCTGTTTCACATTCTGGAGGAAAGCCAGTGCGGCGCGGTTCTCGATGCGGAGGCGATTCCAATCAGCGAGGCCGCGCGTTCGCTCGCGAGCGATCGAACACCGCTGCAGCGGGCACTCGGCGACGGCGAGGATTTTGAGCTGCTTTTCACGCTGCCCGCTGATGAGGGGCAAAGGCTTCTCGCGCGATCCGACCTTCCCGTTCGAGTCACCCGGATTGGCGAGATTGTTGCGGAAGCCGGCTGCCGGCTTCGTGAGGAAGGCTCGATGACGGAACTGCCGCGACTCGGGTGGAGTCACCAGATTGAGCCGGGCCGATAGAGTCTTACGCCGATAGAGTCTTGGTTGCGGCTCCGCCGCGGTAAGAACGGGTCCAGAATGACTTCCCGATTTACCTGGTAACCCGACGAGGTTGCGGGGGACTGAAGCCATCCCTTGCGAACGCGTATTGAAACTGCACGTTTCTTCTGGAGATACGCCGAAGGCGCAACGGTTTGTGCCGAACGGCGCGGAAGGCCATGCCACGGTTACGCGGGAGGTTCCCACTCGCGCGTGTCGCTGAGTTTGCGGAGGTACTCCCAGGTGAAGAGCCCCGTGTCGTGGCGGTCGGTCCAGGTGATTTTGACGGCGTAGTTTCCGGCCATCGACGCGGCTTCAACACCGATCATCGCAGGGACATCAATGACGTCGATTTTTCGCACACTGGTGAATTCGTCGACGCAACTCGCGCACGGGCAGCGACCGCGGAGGTAGCGAAACGGCATGCGGACTTCCGGACCGTCCGGCCAGGCGATTTCGAACACCTGTTCGGCGCGGAGGGCGCGAAAGGTCCGAGGAGGCGTCGTCATAGAGATTCGATTCGTTGGTGAGAGTGTTGGTGTGAGGTGGGAAAGGACAATGGTAAAAGCCCCCTCACCCCGGCCCTCTCCCCCAGAACATCGGCGAAGGGCGCGTTTTCGAATTGTCAGTCAACTGCGCCGATGTTTCGGGGGAGAGGGGGCAAAAAAACTGCCTGCATCAAAACTCGCGCTTCGAGTGAAGTTGTTCCGGTCAGTTGATGAAGTTGGACGGGCGGCCGTTGATCAGGGAGAAGGCTTCGGCTCGGCTGGATTCGTTGGTGCGGAAGAGACCTCGCACCGCGCTTGTGATGGTCAGGCTGCCCGGTTTGCGGACGCCTCGGATGGTCATGCACGAGTGCGATGCTTCCAGCACGACGACGACGCCTTTCGCCTTCAGTTCGCTCTCCATCAGGTCGGCGATGTGTTCTGTCATCCGCTCCTGGACCTGCGGTCGTTTTGAGATCTCCTCGACGACCCGAGCCAGCTTGCTGAGGCCGGCGACTTTGCCGTTCGGCACGTAGCCGACATGAGCTACTCCGATGAACGGCAGCAGATGGTGCTCGCACATGCTGTTAAAGCTGATGTCGCGGACGAGGACCATTTCGTCGTACGTCTCCTCGAAGACGCGTTTCAGGTGCCGGCCGGGATCCTGGTGGAGGCCGCTGAACAGCTCGGCGTACATGCGTGCGACGCGGCCCGGTGTGTCCAGCAGGCCGTTGCGTTCCGGATCCTCGCCGACTGCGGCAAGGATTTCCCGCACGGCCCTTTCGATACGCGGAAGGTCGATGGGCGGAGGAGAGGATTCAGAGTCGCTCATGGTGTTTCCTGGAAGCTCAGTCGCGTCGCTCGGGATACGGTCAACGGGGGTAGATTAGGCGGTCCCGTCGAGATCGTCGATAAACGGGGCGGCAGGCACAGTCACAATGCCGCAAAGAATCTGACTTCATTTCTTGTGACTTCTCGTCATTAGAAGGCTGCCTCGAAATTCGGAGCCGGAAACAGACTTCCCGTGTGCTTGCCTCGCGAGGTGCGGTGATGAACAATCGCGCTCAGATCGACACTGGGAATTGCCTCTCCAGAAAAAGGATGACGCCATGAGTCATGAAAACCCAATCAACGCGACTCGATTGAACCGGAGGGAAATGCTTGTGGCTGGAGCTGCTGCTGCCGTTGGTGCTGCCTCAATCGCCGATGCGGCGGACGAGAAAATGGGGCCGTGGATCGATGCTCACTCCCACATCTGGACTCCGGATACCGTGCGGTATCCGCTGCTCAAGGGCCAGACGAAAAAGGACCTCGACCCGCCGAGCTTCACCGACGACGAGCTCATGAAAATTGCCTCACCGCACGGTGTCGGGCGGGTCGTCCTGATTGCTCACACCGGTTATTACGGGTTCGACAATTCGTACCTCATCGACGCGTGGACCCGCCATCCGAAGCGGTTTCGAGTTGTCGGGATGGTCGACGATCACAAGCCGAATACTGGCAGAACCATCAAACGGCTGGCCAGAACGGGCGTGACGGGATTCCGAATCAAGCCACCGAAAGCCGGTGACAAAGGGTGGCTGAAAACTCCCGGCATGATCGATATGTGGAAAACGGCGGCCGAAACCGGACAGGCCATGTGCGGGCTCATCAACCCGGAAGACCTTGCCGAGTTCGATCGGATGGCGGGCGAGCATCCTGGCACGAAGGCGGTCATCGACCATTTCGCCCGGGTCGGTGTCAGCGGGACGGTTCGCGATGAGGATGTCGAGAAACTCTGCCGGCTGGCTCGACATAAAAACGTGTATGTCAAAATCAGCGCTTATTACGCGCTGGGAAAGAAGACTCCGCCGTACGATGATCTGGTCCCGATGATCCGTCGGGTTTACGACAGCTACGGCCCGAACCGGCTCATGTGGGCGAGCGACTGTCCGTACCAGCTCGGCGGAAACAACAACACCTACGAGGCCTCGATCGACCTCATCAAAGAGCGGATCGACTTTCTGAGCGACGAAGACCGGCAATGGCTGCTGAAAAAAACGGCCGAGAGCGTATTTTTATTTGCGTAAACTAGAGGCTGAATCTGTTCTTATATGTTAATTTGATCCTCTCAGGTGCCGCTCACGCTTGAGGGCTTTTCCCCATGCTGGATGATTAGCGGGCCCCACGGTTAGACAATGAGTAATCCGGAAGAATCGATACCGTCTGGCTACTGGCCGGGGACTCAAATGTCTCTCCTCCTTCGGCTCCAGGAGAAGGATGAAGAGAATCCCAATCGGGATGCGAACTGGGTGGAGTTTCTGGAATTGTACTGGACTCCCGTTCGTCGATTCTGCCACCGCCGGCTGAAGCGAATCGACGAGGCGGAAGAGGTGACCGCGATCGTTTTTGAGCGGGTTTTCAGGAGCCTTCCTCGATTCCGCTACGATCCGGAACGGGGACGTTTCGGGGGCTGGATCGGGCAGATCACTCGAAATGAGATCATCCGATTTGTGCATAAAAAGCAGCGTGCTGGACGGTTCGATGGCGGAATGGAAATTGCCGAAATCATGGAAGGCACGGCCGAGGGAGTCTGGGTTGATGAGTTCAACGAGAACCTGATTCAGATCGCCTTCGAACGGACGAGGAAGGAAGTCTCGCCCGAATACTGGAGGCTTTTTCTGGCAACCTGGAAAAATGATAAGAAACCCGGGGAAGTTGCGAAGGAACTGGGTGTACCTCCTTCCAGAGTTCACAAAGCACGATTTGTTGTTTCGGCGAAGCTGAGAATCGTGATCAAAAAAATTGCCGAAGAAATCCCGTTGCCTGGCAATATGGAGTAAGGAATGGCCGTTGCGATCGACATGAGAACGGATTTCGCGTTGAGGCCAGAGTTGACTTTGAACACGCTTCTGGAGGCGTGGCAATGAGAAAGACCTGTCCCAGTCGTGAAGAGTTGCTCGGCTTCCTGTCCTCGGTCGACGAGGAAGATTCCGAGATTGCAGACCACCTGGAATCCTGCCTGGACTGCCAGCAGACCGTTGATGAGCAGTCAGGATGGGGTGAGCTCGATCAGTTTCGCCGCAAGGCCTCGGCCAGTGCGGAGGAAGAAACCGACACGAAGATTCTGGCGAAGGATCTGGAAGACACGACCGTCAGCGACCGTGCTAAGAATATTCCTCGCCAGGCGGGTCAGGCCGCTCCGAATGGCGATGCCGGTCTGCCCAGAAAGATTGGACCGTACGAAGTCAGTACAAAAATCGGGGAGGGCGGCCTGGGTGCGGTCTACCTGGCCTACGATCGAAACGCTGGGCGCGAATGTGTTCTTAAGGTGCTTTCGGGCAAGCGGCCGAGGCGGGATAAGAATCACCCGGCCATCCGGCAGTGTTTCCGGGAGATGAAATCCCTCTGGAAACTGGGTCTCTCAACGATCAGCACGGCATCGCGGCTGGAGAGCGACGCTGCGGATACCTTTTTCGTGATGGGTTACGCCCTGGGAGTGGACCTGGACGAATGGGTTCGCACAAATGGTCCGCTGTCTGTTCGCGACGCATGCCGAGCGGCAGGTCAGGCCGCGATCGTTCTTGATGAGGTTCACTCGGCAAATGTCCTTCACCTGGGCGTCAAACCGTCGAATCTGTTTCGAAGCCACGAGGGTTCGATCATCGTCATGGACTGTGGGATGGCGCCGCTCATCCAGGATGAACTGGCGCAGGCAGACTTCACTCGGAATGCTCTGGTGAAGAGCAGCGTGGACTTCATGTCGCCCGAACAGGCGCGAGATGCGAAACAGGCGGACCACCGTTCGGATATCTACAGCCTTGGCTGCACGCTGGCGTTTCTTTTGAGCGGTCGTCGACTCTTCGAAACTGACAGCGTCATGCAGGCTCTTGTCGCGCATCGCGAATCGTCCGTGCCCGATGTGTCCCGCCTGGCCGGTGGAGCTCCTCAGGCTCTCAATGCGGTGCTGGCGAGGCTTCTCGCAAAACAACCGGCCGACCGTTATCAGTCGATGGCCGAGGTCGTGGTGGGTCTGCAGCCGTTCTTCGGTGACAAACCTGCGGAGGGAGATATCATCGCCATGCCGGAAGCACATCCTGAATCGGGTCACGGTATGAAAAGCTGGCTGAGCTCAATCATAAAACGCTGCAAGTAGATCGCCGGGTTCCGCTGGTGAACAGGACTCTCACTGCGATCCTCGTCGCTGCCGCAGCGTTGCTGTTTCCGGTGGCCTGCTACCTGACGATGGCTCGACTGCACATCGATCATCTGGATCTTCGTGGCCAGCAGTTTGTGGTTCTAATCGTGTGGGGGATGCTTGACCTCGCCGTGCTTGGCCCGGTCGTGGTCATCAGCATGATCCCGGCGTTTGCAAGGTTTGCTTTCGGACCACCGGAATTCCGCGGCCGCTGGATGACTCTGCAGCTGCTTGCCTGGATTTTCACTGTCTTCATCGCGGCGGCAGGGCTTGGCTACTGGATGGGCGAGCGCGGGAGAGAGCTCGGCGAGTCACTCGTGTTTCACGCCGTCCCGACGGTCGCGGCGGCGTTTGCCGGGTATCTCGCCGCAATGTCGATGATGCCTGCCGGCTTCTTTGAGAAAGACGCGATGGGGCAGGTGGTCATGAAGTTTCTCGGCGTGAGCAGCACGGACTCAGTTCCGAAAGTCTGTATCCTTGCTGCAATCGCCGTGACGGCGATCGCCGCGCTGATGTGGTGGGTTCCCGCGAACACGTTTCAGACTTAGGCAACTCGCAGTTAACAATCTCCCAGGAACCCTGGGCTGTCAAAAGTTTGAGGTTGCATCTGTTTTGTGCTGATCCGGATTCTGTTCCAAATGCTCACGAGAGGACTTCGTCGCGAAGATTCCCAACGGGCCTGTGCCTTGCTCGTGTTTTTCTGCGCTCTCCATTTCTCTGTGTTGCGGACTTTGCGATTTGCAACACAGAGAAATGGAGAGCGCAGAGAAGCAGAACGTCGGAAATCAATCCCTGAACCCCGGCAAGCGGAACAAAAACAGACTCTAAAAAAACTGTCAGATCGCCACTGCAACCCCAAACTGTTAACAGCCCAGGTTAACGCCCAGGGGCTGATGAATCAGCCGCCACGCGTTAGCGTCCGGTTCTTAACTTATCATCAGCCGCCACTTCGGCAATTACCGGAATCGCACGAGGCCGAACTGAGTTGGCGACGGCCGCCCGGTGACGGGTGTCACCCAGCTTTGCCAGCCGACTTGAGGCATCGTGCGGGTCATTGAGACGGCCCAGGCCGATTTCTGTTTCGGAGGCGTCTTAACCAGATCGCTCATCGGAATCGCCGCTTCCAGTCGCCAGCGTGAATCCGACGCGTCGATCGCGACGCTCATTTGGGGATTCCAGGCGGGATCACCCCAGAGCGATTCCGCCACGTGGCCGCGTTGATCGATTTCGATTTCGTAGGCCGTCGTGTAATCGCGGTCGACGTCGAGGCGGATGCTCAGCCGGTCGAAACCGGCAAGGTCCATGTCGTGAGTTCGGCCTTCGTAGTCGGCTCCGGCCGTCGAGCCGACAGGCGGTCGCGGCAGGCTGGCGGCGATGTAGAAAAACTCATCGTCGTAAGAGAGCAGGACGAACGGCTTCGAGGCGATGACGAGATCGTCCAGCGGCTCCGCCTCCGCATCGCCGGTCAAATGAAATTCCTTCGCGTCGCGCCAGCACTCGTCGTCGAATTTTCCATCGAGTCGCGGTTTCAAAGTCGCAAAGATCGCGCTGCCCAGGAACGGAGGCTGCTCGTCGGCAGGCCTGGCGACCCACAGTTCCCCCGCCGCAAGTCGAGCGGAGGCGTTCGTGCCATCCGGCTTCGCGTCCGGGTTCAGCAGGCTCGCGGCGCTGCCGGCTCGGCGAAGATAAATCGCGTCCGACATCGCGGGCATCCCCGATCGCCGCAGGACAGACGCCAGCGGCCATTCGACTTCCTCAGTCTGAAATGCTCGAGGGAATCGTCGCTGGATGACTTTGCCCATTTGAATCGACTGGCTTTGCCAGTAAGTCGCCGCGGCGTCTTTCCACTGGTCCGAATTCTGCGACGGCAGCGAGGAGATGCGCTGCAGGTTGGCGAGCGGGTCGACGCTGACTTCGGACGCCAGCTTCACCGGGTCCTGCTGCAGCTGCCCGGCTTCCTCAATGAGCCTTTGAACTTTCTGCTGGATCAACTGTCGATCCGTCGTCGACTTTTCCGCGGTAAGCCCGACATGCCGGCTGCGTTGCCAGGCGATCTCGCTGCTCGACCAGAACTGCAGCAGCCACAACGCGGCCTCGCCGGCAATCGGTTGCTCGGGGTAAAGATTGATGAGCTCGATGAGAGTCGCCTCGGCGAGTTCCCACTGGCTGCGACGGCGGTAGTCGGCGGCCAGTTGTGAAAGCTGCATCGCTGCTTCCGGCCGCGGCAGATCGCCGATGACGTCACGGATCTCGGCGAGCATCTTCGACGCCTGGGCCGGCTGGTCGATCACGCTCTCGACGATGCCTCGAAAGTGCTTCTGTTTCGTGGCGAGCCGTGAGTACTCCTCAATCCGAGCCGTGTCGTAGGGGAGCGTTGCTCGCCGCGCGGCCGAGTCCGACGGAATCGAAATTCCGGTCAGCAGATCCCGCTGCGAAACGAGCTGAAACTGCTCCTCCGATTGGTCGAGCTTCGTGAAGAATTCTGTTTCGGACCGATGATCCCGCGTTGGCAGCAGCCGGCTGCGACCGCGTTCGGAGAACGACTCAACGGTCGCGGTCTGTTTGCTGAGGATCGAGTACGGCCTGATCGAGACCTGCCCGGTCCGGGAATTTCGAGTGCGAAGAAAGATCGCCTCTGTTGTCCACGGGCCG
>JAQBVJ010000126.1 GCA_027623235.1 Planctomycetota bacterium | reverse complement strand
GTTTTAGTGACCAGCCTCTTACAGTCCCCCACCACCACCACCACCACCACCACCGCCACCGCCACCGCCACCGCCACCACCGCCACCCGGGCTCGAGAACTGCTGGAAGTTCTGGTTCGCTCTGAATCCAAACGATCCCGGCGTGACCGGTCGCGCGACAACAACTCGTGCGTCCGCGTCGGCGACCCCGAGGATTTGCAGGGCTTCGACAACCAGTGCCCGTCTGCTGGCGTCCAGTTCGCTGTCATTACTGACCGGATACTGAAACTGTGAATCCGGCCGGACCGATCGCGAAGAGGGCTCCACCAGAATCGGGAACTGCTGATCGATGGCTCGCACAGCGATCTGCTTGACGTGAACCTTACCGGCCTCACCCAGCACGGATGTGTTTCCACGCCACTCGTTTTCATGGACGACAAAATCCGAAGCCTCGCCATTGGCTTCCTGTGTCTGCCAGATGGAATCGCTCAACGTTCCCAAAGGCATCGGAGTGATATCACCCATGAAATCGCATCGTTCTTCCCGGCCGCAGCCAGCAACGGCCCCGACCATCAGCAATCCTGCCACGGCAGGAGCCATCAGGTTCACTTTCCTGAGTTTCATGATTCTGTCCTCTTATTCTCTGCCCGAAGGCAAGGGATGTCGTTATGAGGTCTGCCGCAGTCCACAGCATCACTCGCTGAAACCGTGGGCTCCATGAACGAAGTAGCCAGTCGAAGCAGTGCCAGCTTTACCACCGTAGCAGCGTTTCAGTCGGCTTTTGTAGAGCGGCCAGACCGTGCTGCGGTGGTGGCACTCATTCCGTCCTTCGATATCGCCGTAGAGAAAGAGGTCGAGATCGTTCGGTTCTGTGACTTCCATTCCCGGAAGAATTGACGGAGCCTGGTCAGGTTCCATCGCGTGAACCAGTTCCGGCGTGACGATGATCACCAACTCCTTTTCCACACGACTTACACCACGGGAAGCGGTGAGGAAGTTGAGCCCCGGAATTTCACCCAGGTAGGGGAGAGCAGCCTTCGAACCGGCTTGCGTTTCCTGGATCAGTCCCGCGATCGCCATCACCTGTCCTTCACGAAGGTCAACCGTTGTCGTGACCGACGAAGTGGTCAGACCGGGAATTCCTTGGACCTCCGTCCCGTTGGTATTGCTGACAGTCGGGCTGACCTGAAGGCGAATTCGGTCGTGATCGATGATTGTTGGTGTAAATGCCAACTGCGTTCCAAAACTTTTGAACGTAGTCGTGGCGGCCTGAGCTCCACCCACACCGACAACCGTCGGCACAGCAAATTCTCCACCTGCAAGGAACGTTGCGGTCGTCCCGCTCAGCGTGACCAGATTCGGCTCCGCCAGGATTTTGGCATTGCCATTTCTCACCAGAGCATTAATCGCAACGTTGAAGGCCGAGTCACTGAATGCCCCGGTCAGGAGTGCCTGCGGAGTGCCGGTTGACAGGCCGAAGCCGCTAGCCAGAAACTCCTTGACGGCGATATCGATGTTCACGCCTAGCTCCCGCTCAGACTTCCGTTCCAGTTCCGCGATCCGGACCTTCAGGAGCACCTGCTTTTCGCCTGGAACATGGATGAAGTTCACCAGGTTCGGGCCAGACTGACTATTCCCCTGATTGACATCATTGGCGGTCGGGCTGTCTGCCTGCCCTCCCTGGAAACCTCGCTGATTCTGCTGCGACTGCCCGCCACGCTGACTCCGAATCAGAGTGATGATCTTCGCGACTTCTTCCTCATCCCGAGCCTGGCCACGAATAATCAACTTCTGCCCAATCGGAATCAGTTGAATGCGGCTGTCTGGAAAGAGCTCGTTGACTTTGGCAGCCAGCTCGCCGTAATCAATACGCAGACGATCCTCCACGGAATGATCCGCGGTCACGGTAACCAGCATGCTGAGCAGGCGAGGTTGGTCCTCAGTCCCCATCCAGAAGGTTAATGTGGTGCTGCCCCGGCTTTTCCCAATGAGTTCAATCTCACGCGAGCCAAACGCGACGAACTCAATCACATCGGGATCGGCGACAGCCACCCGAAAGATGTTTTGTTTCATCCGCAGAATCTTGGAGCGGCGGTGAGGTACCTCAACTTCGAGCTCCGCCGAAATCACCTCGTCCACCAGCTCCTGCACTTTCAACCTCAGTGCATTCTGATCCGGCTCCTGTGCCTGCCCGTCGGCGACCGTCAGCAGGCCAACCGACAAAGCAACGGCGGGCAAAACAAGCCGCCAGATTCCTGGCAATGTAACTTTCATTTCTCGTTCCCGTCCGTGGGTCCTGGTAAGTTGCAGTCCATTGTCCCGCTGCGGCCCGACGCCTTGTCTGGCTGCCGTTTGACGCACCGGTCCGACGCTACTCGGTGGATCGGAAGAAGCCCACGATAATTTCAATTCGTCAAGGCTTCGGCGACCAGGCTGTGGCAGTGATTAATGACCAACCTGGCCGTAATCCTTTTCCGCCTGTGCAGCCCATCTCCAAAAGAGGATCGTCACTTCCAGCAATGCAGAATCAATTGAACGAGCCGATATAATCAATCGGCACCACATGATTCTGTTCCGATTCTGGAAGATAGGTAAACTTTGCGGGCAATTGGCGACGTCACGTTGAGTCATCCTATTGTCTTTGACCGTGCGTGTTCATTTTTGCCACCCTGCACGTGCACGCGGGATCACTAAGCTCGCTCAGAGAAGAGGGGCTTCAGTGAATCGGTTACCGCAGATTCAGCGGGTCGACGTCGACGACGAAGTCGACGTTGCGGTCTGTCGGCAGCTGAGGCCGAAGTTCCCGCCACAGTGCTCGCAAGGCGTCAGGGTCGGATGACGAGAGCAGAAAATGAAAGCGGTAGTTGCTCTGCAGCCGCGCGACCGGACACGGTGCCGGGCCGAGCACTCGAATCGGCAACCCGCGTCTTGCCACGACGTCGCGGATGACGTCTGCCATATCGAGCGACACAGACTGCACGGAGTCCTCGACGGGTCCCCGCATGATCACTCTCACCCAGCGGCGAAATGGCGGGCACCCCATCTCAAATCGATGCACAAGTTCTCCGGCCGCAAACCGCACGAAGTCATGCTGCACCGCATGCCGAATCGCGACATCGTCCGGTGAGCAGGTCTGGACGAGGACCCGGCCGCCGCGCTCGCTTCGCCCGGCTCGGCCTGCCACTTGAGCAATCAGCTGAAAAGTTCTTTCCGAGGCCCGCATGTCGGGTTGATGAAGAATTGTGTCGGCATCGACAACTCCCACAAGAGTCACATTTGGAAAGTCGAGCCCTTTGGCAATCATCTGCGTCCCGACGAGGACATGCGCCTCGCCGCTCCGAAATTTTTCCAGAGCGACATCGTGACTGCCCCTCTTCTGCATCGTGTCACTGTCCATCCGCAGGACTCGATGCTTCGGGAATTTGGAAACAACTTCCTGCTCCAGCCGCTGCGTCCCCGCACCAAAATACCGGATGCCCGGCATGCCACATTGCGGGCAGACCTGCGGCGGAGGCTGCTCTGCGCCGCAGGTGTGACACAGGATGATGTTGCGGTCGCGATGAAACGTCAGCGTGATGTCGCAGTTCGAACACTTGACGCCGCCACCGCAACTGCGGCACCAGACGGTCGTCGAATACCCGCGCAGGTTGAGAAACAGGATCACCTGCCCGCCGTCGTCGAGTGCCGTCTGCATCGTCGCCCTCAGAGCCCGCCCGATCGAATGCCCCTTCGAGCACAGCGGGTCGTTTCGAATATCGACCGTCGCCGACGGCGGCATCGGCAATCCGGAAACCCTCTTTGGCAGTGAAAGCAGCAAATCGTCGACGACTACTTCTTCGGCCTTTCCTAATCGTCCCTTTCCATCTTCTCCCAGAGGAGTAGGTGCCCGCAGGGCGGATGAGGGGGCCGCGGAATTCTCTGCCGGCCCTCCATCCGCATACCGCTCCATTGTCGCGCGATCAACCTTCGCCCAGCTCTCGAGCGTTGGCGTCGCAGATCCGAGGATCAAAGGCACACGGCAGAGTCTTGCCCGCTCTCTGGCGACCTCGCGCGCGTGATAGCGTGGCACCGAGTCCTGCTTGAACGACGTCTCGTGTTCTTCGTCGATCACGATCAGCCCGAGATGCTTCACCGGAGCAAACACCGCGCTGCGAGCTCCCACAACAACCTGCACCTCGCCGCGGGCAATTCGCTGCCAGTGCCAGTGCCGTTCAGCATCGGTCAGATGGCTGTGCAGAACGGCGACCGAGTCAAACCGGCAGGCAAATCGACGGATCGTCTGCGGAGTGAGGCTGATTTCCGGCACAAGGACAATCGCTTGTCGCCCGTAACCCACGACCTCGCGAATTGCCTGAATGTAGACTTCTGTCTTACCACTCCCGGTGACGCCGTGCAGTACGAACGTGCGGTGAGTTTTCTGCCGCAGCTGTAGAACGATCGAATCGAGTGCCCGTTTCTGGTCCGAGTTCAGTTTGAGATCCGCCTCGCGTTCGACGTCTCCGATGGCCGCCTCAAACGTGTCGGTTCGCTTCCTCGTCGCAACCAGAAGTCCCTTATCACGCAGCGAATTGATCGGAGCCGGACTGCAGCCGACGGCCTCAGCAATCTGATCGCCCTTCAACGGGACGCCCGCCTCGCGCAGATGCTCAACGATCGCCGCCTGCTTCACCGGAAGTTTGCCGCCCCCGAGCAATTGCTCAAAGTTTTTTGCGAGTGTGAAAAACGTGAGCTCACGCGTTCCCGACCCCTTCTTCACTCCCGCCGGAATCGCGGTCGCCAGCGCCTGCCCCCAGCCGCACAGATAGCGATCGGCAATCCACCGAGTCAGCTCCAGCAGATGTGCATCGACAAGCGGCTCGCGGTCGATCACGCCGGCGACCTCTTTCAGACGCCGGTTGCCGGTTTCGCCGCCCTGCGTCAGCCCGACACAGAACGCCAGCTCCTTTCGATTGCCTTTACCAAAAGGCACCTCAACCCGTTTTCCCGGCGCGATGAACTCGCGCAGCGTCTCTGGCACGACATACGAAAAAGTCTGCTCGAACGTCCGGGTGAGGGCGATCTCCGCGATGAGCCGATCCTGCTCGGCCGCAATCTCCCACTCCGGACGCTCCGGCTCCGTGGCGAACAGTTTTTTCTGTTGAGGCGATTTCACGAGGCTGACACAAGAAGCGGGCAACGGGCGGACCGCGCGAAGAGTAGCCTGGTGGGCGGCTGTTTCACATTCGCCGCTCCGTCGCAGGATCCGAATCAAGCAAACGCGGATCGTCCATCGTCAGGCTCTCGACGCCGGCCTCGATCAACCGCCGTACGTCATCGAGCGAGTTGACCGTCCAGACACAGCAACTCAGCCCGGCCTCGTGAATCTGATTCACCGCCTCCCGATCAACGGCGAGCGTGTTCGACAGGTCCAGTCCGTCGAGTCCGGCGTCCATCGCGGCGACGATCAGCTCATCCACGGTCGGACGCCACACTTGTCCGTCGAGTTTCTGCTCCGCGACCAGAAACGCTTTGTGCTTCGAGTAACGCTGCTTCACCGCCCTCATCAAATCCCGATCGAACCCGATCAGTGCCACTTTCTGCGGAGCCTCCGCCACGTCTGCAAGTGGTCCCGCCAGCGCGTCGACTGCAGCAGATTCGCATTTCAATTCAACAAACAGACGTTTGCCATCCGGCACGGTGGCAATGATTTCCCGCAGCGTCGCAACCCGCTCGGCTTCCCACTCGGTGCCAAACCACGAACCAACGTCGATTCGCGACAGTTCCTCGGCGGTGAGATCGCCGACTCGCCCACCCCGGCCCGCGGTCCGATCGAGTGTCTCATCATGAATCACGACGAGCTGTCTATTCGCCGACAGATGAACGTCAATCTCGACCGCATCCGCACCGAGCTCCCATGCCAGCCTCACGGCACCGAGCGTATTTTCCGGAGCCAGTGTCGAGGCTCCGCGATGAGCAATCACCTCGACGCACGACCGTGAGTTAGAGTTCGGTCGATTCATAATCGGATTCTCTGACATGTTGGGACGGTGACCCTTCTGGCAGTCCGTTGAAAAGCCAAACCCAGGTAGCGGAGCGGCGCAAGCCGCCCGGTTTTGCCTTTCAGATGTAAATTCACGATTGGAAAACGCGCGCAGACCGGACGGCTCGCGCCGTGCCGCTACATCTCCAACGACTCTTGATTTAAAGAAGCTGCATCGCTTTGTGGCAGTTCCGGCGCCCATCGCAAATACTGTGGCACCTCACTTCGACGAAAGGAACTCGCGATGGCCACGTTTTCTTTTGACACGCCGCTTTCCCGCCGCGGCCTCATGGCAGGAGGACTGACGGCCGCCGCGGCTGCCGTTGGAGCGACGCTCCCGGATCTCCTGCCGCGAGCCTCCGCGGAAGTCGCACCTAATAACAAACACTTCACGATTCAGAAAATTGATCGAGTGACCGTCAAGGTTCCCTTTCGAGAAGTCCCGCACCGCAACATGGGTCGCGAGATTCCTCACTGGATGTGGTCCGAGATTTTTTCGGTGACTCTTTCTTCAGGAGTCATCGGGCACGGCGAAACGCTTCTCTACTACACCTACGGGGCGAGCGACGACGATGACGTCGCACGGGCTCACGGAAAGAACGCCGTCGAGATCATGTGGGACGACGAACTCGGAGCCGGACTGCAGATGGCCCTGTTCGATGCCGTCGCGAAAACTGCGGGCGTCCCGATCTACGCGCTGCTTGGAACAAAGCTGGTCGACAAAACTCCGGTCGCCTGGTGGAACATCGATACCTCGCCGGACGACATGGTCGCCGACTGTCAGGAAGCTCATCGCCAGGGCTACCGTGCGTACAAGACGAAAGGCCGGCCGTGGTTTGACGTCTGGGAAATGGTTGAGAAGACGAGCAAAGCCGTCCCGGACGACTTCCACGTGGCGCTCGACTTTAACGACACGCTGCTCGATGCCGAGCGGGGCATCCCGATTCTCAAAGAGCTTGCCGAGTACCCACTGGTTTCGATTTTCGAAACGCCGATCTTCCAGCACGACGTGCCTGGGAATCAGGCGATCCGCAAAGCGACGCGAGTTCCCGTCGCGATGCACTACGGAACGCCGGATCCAGGACTCGCCATCCGAAAAGAGATCATGGACGGCTTCATCATCGGCGGCGGAGCCAGCCGCGCCATGCGACGCGGAGCCGCCTCTGCCGCAGCCGACATTCCGTTCTGGCTGCAGATCGTCGGAACGGGAATCACCGGGACCTGGTCGACTCATTTTGGAGCCGTCCTCAGCCACGCGACGTGGCCGGCGGTCAACTGCCACCAGCTTTATCAGCACCAGCTTCTGGCCGAGCCGATGAAGGTCGAAGTCGGTTACACAACCATCCCGAAAGGCCCGGGACTGGGCGTGGAGATCGACTGGTCCGCCGTCGAGAAATACAAAATGCCGAAGCCGAAACGACGTCCCGATCCGGCGCGTCTGATCGAAACCTCGTGGCCGGACGGTCGCACAATGTACCTGGCAAGCAACGGCAAGGTGAACTTCATGCTGACCCTCGGTCAGCAGGGAAAGATTCCTTACTTCGAGCGAGGCGTCTTCACGAAGCTCGTGCCGGACGACGGAACTTCCGAATGGAAGTCGCTGCACGCTCAGGCACAAAAAGGCCCCGTCTGGAAGTAACTGCATCGCTGGTTATGGCGAGTTCTCATGGATGATCTCTCACTGGAGCAGCAGCGACGTAACCGCGAGTCGGTCAACGGCCGGGACTCGTACGCGCCGCACCGGGACATCGTTACCCGACTGATCCTGGATGCCGCGCGAGACAGCGACAAAACTCTGACGGTGCTCGGAGCAGGCAACTGCAACGACCTGGACCTGAATCGACTCGCGGAAGCCTTCACGACGATTCGGCTTGTCGATGTGGACTCGGCTTCCGTCGAGGAAGGCGTCATCCGGCAGGGGCACGTCCCTTGTGGTTCGTCGTTTTCGATTTACGAAGCGGACCTGAGCGGAATCTTTTCCGAGCTCGCCGCACTGCTCGGCACGGAAATCTCCGACGGACAACTCCAGAAACTGGCCGGACTCGCGGGGAATTCTCAACCAGCGAATCTCCCGGAGCCAGCCAGTGTCGTCATCTCGACCGGACTGATCACTCAACTTGTTGAGGCAACCATCAAGGCGATTGGCAGTACGCAGGTCTCGACGGCTGATTCGTCCGGCGTCCCGTTGATTCAAGCGGTCCGGCAGCGTCATCTGCGGTTGCTCAGCGAGCTGACTCAGCCAGGCGGAACAGCGATCCTCGTGACCGAAGTCGTTTCGAGCGACACGGCTCCCGAGATTTGTCACACTCCCGTCGCCAGCCTGCCGACGGTGCTCTCCCGCTGTCTGGCAGCCGGCAACTTTTTCACCGGGCTCCATCCCGGCATTCTCCATGCGGAGCTGACTTCGGAACAATTCGCGTCCGGTTTCGAGTCGGTTCAGGCAACACCTCCGTGGCTCTGGCAATTCACAGCAAGAACTTACGCCGTCGCGGCCTTCCTCGCACGGCGTTCCCGGCCGCGATCCTGATCGGCGTTCGTTCAACCTCAGCCCAGTAGCCATGTCCGAAACCACAACCACGTATCGACGAGTCTGGGCGACGTTCTTCCGGAACGCTCTCGTCCGCGAGATGACGTTTCGCGGCAACTTCCTGATCAACCTTGTCACGCGGGCCTTCTGGTTCGCCGCTCAGATCACCCTTTTCAAAATCATCTACGACAACGTCGATTTCATCAGTGGCTGGACCGAGCCGCAATACTTTGCCTTCATGGCAACCGGCATGTTGATCAACGCGATTATCGAGGCGTTTTTCATGCCGAACTGCGCAAACTTCAGCGAACTCATTCGGACCGGCAATCTGGACTTTGCTCTGCTCAAGCCAATCGACACACAGTTTCTGATCTCGTGCGAGAAGATGGAGCTCGCGATGGTCAACCAGATCGTGCTCGCCCTCTCGCTGCTGTCCTACGCGCTGTACCAGATCGGCGAGCCGGTTTCGTTTTTCCAGGTCGTCGCCTATGTGACCTTCCTCGGCGTCGGCGTCACGTTTTTCTACAGCCTGATGATCGCCCTGGCGAGTGCAAGCGTCTGGATGGGCCGCAACCAGGGACTCTACGATTTCTGGTTTTACATCACCGTTTTCGCAAGATACCCGCGCAGCATTTATGACGGAGTCGATCCGGACACTCTTGAGGCGGGCGAGATCCTGCAGTCAGCGTTTACCTTCATCATCCCGATTCTGCTGGTCGTCACGGTTCCGGCCGAGCTCATCGCGAAATCGATGGACAGCTGGAATTACCCGGCCATCGCGCTGGGAACGTCGCTCGCCGGACTGGTTGTGTCCCGGTTGTTCTTCAACTTTGCTTTGAAACGCTACCGCAGCGCGAGCAGTTGAGGCCTCGCCCATGAACCGACGCGTGAGCGAGTGCGCACGTCGATCGACTTTTCGCCTCGCTTACGCGTCGGGTTACGCAGTTTCCGCAGCGTGAACCTCGATGACGACGTGAGCCAGGCCCGCGTCGCTCGGAAGCCGATTGCGATACTCGTCGGGAGTCTGGGGGTCGCTCGACACGACCACGGCTTCCACCGCGAAAATTCCTGGACCGATCGTCCAGATGTGAAAGTCCACCAGTTCGTCGTTGTCAGTTGTCAGCTTTTCTCTCACCAGCCGGTCGAGCTCTTCCGGCGCGTGTAGGTCAAGCAGTACTCCGCCCGTCGTTCGCAGGAGCCCGATCGACCAGTTCGCCACAACGATCGATCCCAGAATTCCCACTGCCGGGTCGACCCAGACAAGGCCGAAATACTTTCCGGCAAGAAGTCCGGCGATCGCAGCCACTGAAGTCAGCGCGTCGGCGACCACGTGCAGCCAGGCAGATCGCAGATTGTGATCATGCGGCGCGGCACTTGTTGAGTGGGCATCGTCCTGACCCGAATCGTGGTCATGATCGTGCCCGCATCCGCCCTGCCCCTCACCACTCGCGCCTCCGCCGTCATGCGAATGATCGTGCCCGAGAATCACCGCCGACGCTGCGTTTACGACGAGGCCCAGCACGGCCACGATGATGGCTTCGGAGTAGGCGATTGGAACTGGCTCAAGGATCCTCTCAGAACTCTCCCACGCCATCATCAACGAAAACAGGACGAGCAACACTCCGCCGGTAAACCCGCCGAGGGCGTTGACTTTGCCGGTGCCGAAACTGAAACGGCGGTTGTGAGCGTGCTTCCTGGCGAAGACGTAAGCCGCCACGGAGATTCCCAGTGCGGCTGTGTGAGCTGCCATGTGGAGCCCGTCGGCCAGCAACGCCATCGACCCGGAAATCAATCCGGCGGCGACTTCCACGATCATCATGACAGCCGTCAACCCGACGACAACCAGCGTCCGCGCTTCGCCCGGCCGTTTCTGCTCCTGGCCGAACGAGTGGTCTTCCAGCCAACCGCCCGACGGATTGTCACGAGAGTCTGTCATGCACGAAATCCTGCCTGTGAATTCAGCGCGGACGGTAATCCGCAAAGCCAAATCTCAACCAGAGCAATTCCGCGTGCGGGACGCTGCGACGATCACTCACTGGGAGCAAGCAGTGCCTCGGCCCCGTCCTGACAAAGCAGGTAGGCCACGCGCTTCCCGAGTTGTTCCGGTTCCGCCGGATCGCCCGTTTCTTTGGCAGCGATCCGTACCCTGCCATCCAGGCTCAGCACAACACCGTAAAGCTTGAGGCCCTGTTCCGTCCGCATTGTCTGTGTACCGACCGGCGCGTGGCAGCCTGCTTTGAGCTCTCGCATCAGGCTTCGTTCCGCGGCCGTCGCTGCGAAATCATCCGGGTCGGAAATTCCGGCGAGCGTCGCGCGAGTCACCTCGTCGTCCAGGCGACATTCAATTCCGATGGCCCCCTGCCCGACTGCGCCGTACATGACTGGCGGCGTCAGCAACATCGAAATCCGGTCCTGAAACCCCAGTCGCGTGAGCCCCGCCTCGGCGAGCACAATCGCGTCGTATTCGCCGGCGTCGAGCTTAGCCAGACGCGTCTCGACGTTGCCTCGAATCTGAACGACCTGCAGGTCCTCTCGGTAGTGCAACAGCTGCGCCTGCCTTCGCGGACTGCCGGTCCCCACTTTCGCCCCTTCCGGAAGTGACGCCAGCAGCGAAACAACGGTCGCTCCACCACTGATTGTGGCATAGCCGTCGTCGTCGTCATCGTCGTCGTCGTCATCCGGAAAGATGAGTGCATCGAGTGCCGAGGCACGTTTGGGCACGGCGGCAAGAGTGAGCCCGTCAATCGGAACGGTGGGGAGATCCTTGAGGCTGTGAACGGCGATATCCGCTCGCCCGTCGAGAACCGCCGCCTGGACTTCGCGAGTGAAGACGCCCTGCCCACCCATCGACGCCAGTGCGGAGGAGCGATCCTGATCGCCCTGCGTCGAAACCTCGACCAGTTCCACCTGGCATCCCGGCACGGCCGCCCGGATCAGATCGGCCACGTGATTGGACTGCCACAAAGCCAACGGGCTGCATCGCGTGGCGATACGAACTCTCTCGGCGAGTGATGACACAGGCACGCCTCGTTCAAGAAGGAACTGCTCTGGCCCGACGCAAACGCGACGGACTTCAACTGAGACTTTCAACCACTTTTGCCCCCATTTCTGAGGTGCTCAGGCTGGCCCCGCCGCGAGCAATATCTGCCGTCCGATGCCCTGCGTCCAGCACGGCATCGACAGCCGCTTCAATCTGTGCGGCCTCATCCTCAAGACCCAGCGAATGCCGCAACATCATCGCCGCTGCCAGAATTGTGGCAAGCGGGTTGGCAATTCCTTTGCCGGCGATGTCCGGTGCGGACCCGTGAATCGGTTCGTACAGCCCTGGTCCGTCTTCGCCGATCGACGCCGACGGAAGCATTCCCAGCGAGCCGGTCAGCATCGAGCCTTCGTCCGTGATGATGTCGCCAAACATGTTTCCCGTCACGACGACGTCGAAGTCGCGCGGCCGCGAAATCAGGTGCATGGCCATCGCATCGACCAGAACGTTTTCGAATGTCAGGTCGCTGAACTCGTTCTTGACCACGTTCTCCGTCACCGACCGCCACAGTCGCGAGACTTCCAGCACGTTGGCTTTGTCGACCGACGTCAGCTTCTTCCGCCGACTTTGAGCGGCAATTCCGGCCAGCCTCACGATCCGCTCGATTTCGCCCGTCGAGTAAATCATTTCGCTCCAGGCTTCCTCGCCGCTGGCGTGCGGACGCCGGCCCGACTGGCCGAAGTAGATGCCGCCGGTCAGCTCGCGGAAGCACAGAATGTCGACGCCCTCGACGATTTCCTTCTTCAACGGCGAGGAATCCAGCAGCGCTTTGTACGTCTTGATCGGGCGGAGATTCGCGAACAGCTTCATCTCTTTGCGAATCCGCAGCAGCCCGGCTTCCGGGCGAGTCTTCGCGTTCGGATCGTCCCACTTCGGCCCGCCAACGGCTCCCAGCAGAACCCCGTTGGACGCCTGACACGCGGCGAGAGTTTCCTCCGGCAGCGGGTCGCCGTGACTGTCAATCGCGTTCCCACCCATCGGATGGCGGGTCATTTCGAAGACGTGACCATTCCGCTCGGCGATCACTTTCAAAACCGTCTCGGCCTGAGCCACCACCTCAGGCCCGATGCCGTCACCCGGCAATAACACAATCTTCGCGTCCACAGTCGTTCCTTATCGTTTTGCGTATTCCACCCGAGCCAGCGTGGCCAGGATTCGAATCAGAATTTGTTCGGGAGCCACTATAGAGGACCGCATCGGGGACTCAAGCGACCGCACACCGGGAGGGCGAGGCTCCTGCCGAGCCGCAAACGCACCTGACCACGCACCACTCTGGCCCGGGCACCCTGCGATTCCGGGAGGTGAATGCGGGAAGTTTTGAAACACAGAGGCGCAGAGTACGTGTTCTCTGCGTCCTCTGCGTTTCCTCCCGATTCTTCCGCCACATCCTCCGGGTACTACCCGGACGCCTGCGACCTGATCTGACACGGACTGCGGTGTGAGACCATTCAGATCAGAGAGCTTTGACGCCAGTTTCTGTGGTCCATCGTCAATGGTTAAACAGAAACTCGACGGTGTTCATCAGGCTCCACGCGACATCCTCGACGGCTTTTCTGCGGTCGGGGGATTTCTGCAGGAACGCGACGATTGTCTCGCGTTCCTCGCCGTTCGGGAGGCGGCTGTAGAAGGCAAGGTAAAGTTCATCCGCAAGCTTGCCCAGGTCAGGCTGCGACTCAACAAGCCGCGCGAGATGGCCGCTGTCGTCTTCCAGCTTCGCATGAATCTGTGGCGAGTTCAGCATGTGTAGAACCTGAGACACGCTCGCAGCGTCCGCTCGTTCACACTCACACGCGGTCGCACGGACCGGGCGGCCGAACAGAGTCAGGAAGTAGTGCTTGACCTGGCTGTCCCAGAGTTGAACCGCCCGCGGTCCGTTCGGGACGCCGTCGAATTTTTCTCCAACGCCGGTCACCTGACAGATCATGTCGAACAGAACTTCCGCGTTGAGCTTCTTCAGGAGGGCTCGCGAGTAATTCTGTTCGTCCCGCTGGTTGAGCTCGTTCGGTTCCGTGGAGAGCTGATAGGTCCGTGAAGCAGCGATCGTCCGAATCAGCTCGTGCAGATCGAAGCCGCTTTTCACAAAGTGATCGGCGAGAGCGTCGAGCAGTTCCGGGTTCGTGGGCGGGTTCGTCAGTCGAGCATCGTCGACGGGCTCGACCAGGCCTCGTCCGGTGAAATCAGCCCACGTGCGGTTCGCGATGTTGCGTGCAAACCACTCGTTCTTCGGATCCGTCAACCAGTCGGCGAAGAGAACTCGCCGGTCGCCTTCCGGAGTTGTTTCCGGCGCGGCCTGCAGCAGTGCGTGAGCCTGCACGACTTCGCCGCTCCGCGGGTGCTTCGTCGCCGACTTATTTGTGGCGAGCAGAAGCTGGTCAGTGCCGACGGTCTTAAACGAGACCTGTGTGAAGAACGCCTGCATTCCGAAGTAGTCGCTCTGAGCCCAACGATCAAACGGGTGGTGGTGGCACTGAGCACACTCGATGCGGACACCGAGCAGAACCTGCGAGAACGTCGACGCGACATCGCCTGGCTTCTTCACCACTTTGTAAAGGTTGCCAGCGGGACTGTTTGACAGCAGGCCGTCCGCCGTGATGACACCTCGCGCGAACTCATCCATCGGACGGTTTGCCGCAAAGCTGTCGTGAATCCAGCGGTAATAGCTGTAAGCCGGCTTGTGTCCGAGGGCCAGACGATCGACTCGCAGCAGGTCCGACCACTTGAGGGCCATGAAGTCGGCATACTCCGGCCGTTTCAGGAGCGAGTCGACGAGTTCAGCCCGCTTCTTCGGTGAGTCGCTCTTCAAAAATCTCCGCGTTTCCTCCGCTGTCGGCAAGGTCCCGATGATGTCGAGATAAACCCGCCGAAGATAAACAGAGTCGGAGCACAAATCCGAAGGGTGAATGTTGAGCTTCCTCAGCCGGGCATCAACGAGTCCGTCGATAAAGTTGAACACAGGCCGCTGCGGAAACGCCGTTCCGGAATCGGATTGCGGGATGACGGCCCGGAAAACTCCGACGCCTCCCATGTAGCTCGCCATGATCGCGGCATCGCCGGGCGTTTCGCCGGTCACGACGAGGCCGTATTCATCAACCGTCGCGAGGCCTTCGTTGTTGGACTGAAACTTCGCGTGGTGAGTCACGTCGCGCTCGGTGCCGTCACTGAGAATGGCAATCGCCTGAAGCTGCTGGCCCGCGGCCATCGCCATTCGACGCTCGCCGGGTTCGACTCGGAGCGAGACGACTTTCGGAGCGTCCGCGGCGCCGGCTGGTGCTCCCGCCGCGATCCAGTCTCGCAGCATGCGATATTCGCCGGAGTTCTTCCGAATGCGGATTCCGCCGCCGTGAGGCACGCCGCCAGACGATTTCCGCAGGAGCAGACTCTGCTCCGGCGCGGCCAGGACCGTCCGTCGGCCTCGCCCTTCCTGAGTCAGCGAGCTGCGGTCGGCATCCGGGTCGAATCCGAAGATCGAAAGCTTGAACCCGTTCTGCCCCTCGGCCTTGCCGTGGCAACCGGATGTGTTGCATCCGAATCGGGTGAAGATTGGAATGATGTCGTTTTCGAAGTGCAACTCGCGCGCGACCTGGCTGCCTTCAACGGTGACGGAAACTCGAATCGTCTTTCCGGCCGCCGCGACGATCACGCTTCCCTGCCCGTCTCTCAAGCCTCGCACCACGCCACTCGTCGAGACGGCCAGAACAGGGTCGACGTCTTTTGAGGCCGGTTCCTCAGCGACAGAAAATGTCGCCTCACGAGTCAGGTCCGTTTCCAGGCCATCCGACCGCGTGCCGCCGACCAGAATCGACCAGCGTGTCCCGGGACCCGTCAGACGAATTTCACTCAACGAAACCCGGACATCGATGATCCGCGGAGCCTCGTCTGCCGCACCGGCCTGGGCGCTCGCTGACAGAAACACCGCAGCACAGGAAAAAGTTAATAGCAAACGCACGGGGCAACCTCATGTTCGGCCGAAAAACGCATAAGCATCATCCAATGCTACGAGCCCCTGAGCCGACCGGCAAGATCATGGGTCGCCTCGCGAAGTCTGCCGTTCCCACTCGACCGCAGCCCCCGTGAACTCGCCTCCGCAGAAAGATTCTCTACCGACTGGCAAACTCTGACGATAGACTTCCTGCTGATTTCCTGATTTCGCACGCACTGCAGGGCGGAGCTTTCATGCTGGGTATCCTTGGCTCAAATCGACGGACCTGTGAGGGGTTCTCGCGACGGCACATGCTTCAGGCGGGAGGAGCCGGACTGCTGGGGCTCAATCTTCCAAAGTTGCTCGCGGCGGAGGGACAGACTCCCTTCCAGAATGCCCGGGCGAAGTCCGTAATCTTCCTCTTTCTGTTCGGAGGACCAAGTCAGCATGAGACGTTCGATATGAAGCCCGAGGCTCCGGACACGATCCGCGGGCCGTGGAAGCCGATCGACTGTCGCACGCCTGGACTGCTCATCAGTGAGAAGCTGCCGAAGACCGCCGCGATTTCCGACAAGCTGACCGTCGTCCGCACGATGAGCCACAGCTTCAACGATCACAGTGGAGCCGGGCATTACATTCAGACCGGGCATCGCTGGCACATAGAAATCGGCCAGGGATTTAACGTCACTCCGAAAGACTGGCCGGCAATGGGGTCGGTCGTCGAGTACCTCACGCAGCGGCATCCGGAAACGTCGCGGCCGATGCCCAGCTACGTCGTCCTGCCGAATTCTCTCGGCCGGCTTCAGGAATACAAAGTGCGGCTGGAGCGACCGGGCGAGACGGCCGGCTGGCTCGGGCGAGGCTTCGATCCGGTGACGACACGGATCGAGAAAAAAGACAACGGCGACAACCCGTACTGGCGCGACTGCTCTGACGAGGAGCTCACTTTTCAGATTGAAGGCCTCGCCAGTCACGAGTCGTTGACGCTCGACCGGTTCAGTAAACGCAGTTCCCTGTTGAGCCAGTTCGACCAGGCACAAGCTTCATTGTCCACAGCGCGAGTTGACTCGTACGACAAGTTCCAGCAGCGAGCGCTCTCACTTGTCACCTCGTCGGGAGCCCGCGAGGCACTCGACATTTCGCGCGAACCCGCCACGATTCGAGACCGCTACGGTCGGCATCTGTTTGGTCAGTCCGCACTGATGGCTCGCCGACTGGTCGAAGCGGGCACACGATTCGTCACGGTTCACTACGACTGCGTTGATGGCTACAGCTGGGATTCGCACCGCAACTGCCAGACACTCGACAAGCACCTGCTGCCAACGACCGACCAGGCACTGTCCGCGCTGCTGACGGACCTCGACGATCGCGGTCTGCTCGACGAGACACTGGTTGTCTGCATGGGTGAGATGGGGCGAACTCCGAAAGCCAGCAGCGCCTGGGGACGCGGCCACTGGAGCACGCTGTTCCCCGCCGTCCTGGCCGGAGCCGGCATCCGCCGAGGTGGCCTGCACGGACAATCCGACAGCGACGCCGGTTACGCCGTGACAAAACCCGTGTCTCCCGAAGACCTCGCCGCCACGATCTACCACGCGCTCGGCATCGACCACGAAATTCGGGTCCCGGACGCGCAGGGGCGACCGACTCACATCGTCGCGAATAATGGTGAACCCGTGATGGAGCTGTTTGGGTAGCGAGGCATCAACTCCAGGCACGCTTCAGGAAGTCGACGACGTTTTTCCACATGAACCCGTCGATGTCCTCTTTCGAGTAGCCTCGCTCAGCGAGTAGTCCAGGAATTGTCTGCAGGTCGGCGATCGATTTCATGTCCATCGGCGTCTGCTCCGTGCCGTAGCCTCCGTCGAGGTCGGTGCCGATGCAGATGTGCTTTGCACTTCCGGCAATTTGACACACGTGGTCGATGTGCTCGCAGATTCGCTCGATGCGAAGCTGAAAACCTTCCGGCGTGCTGCGGAGGTGTCGCCAGCCGGGAACCATCATGATTGCGTCGAAGGCGGAGCCAAGCAGGCCGCCTCGATCGACAACCGCTTTGATCTGATCGTCAGCAAACTGACGGTTCCAGGGGGCGAGCGTGCGGCAGTTCTGATGGCTCGCCCACAGTGGACCTTCGAAACAGTCGAGCGAATCCCAGAACGTCTCGTCGCAGAGGTGGGTGACGTCGAGGATGATGCCGAGCCGATCCATTTCCTTGAGCAGCTCTTTGCCTTCCTCGCGCAGCCGACCGCAATCGTCCGTGCCGTTGGCGTAGCGGCCCGGGCCGTAGTGAGCCGGGCCGAGTGCCCGCAAGCCGTCCTGATACATCGTTTCCAGGTAGCTCAATTTGACCAGACAGTCGGCTCCCTCAAGGCTCATGACGTAACCGATCGGAAGTTTCGTCGGCTGTTTTTTCGACTCGACCACGTACGGCGTTCCGTCGTCCGGATGCGGCGAGTCCAGCCAGAGTTTCTCGTGAGCTTCCAGGGCCGCGACCGTCGTGATCGGAGTCAGCTCGCCGTCTTCTTCCATACAGCGGTACCAGGCGAGCTGGGCTCGCGTCGAGGCCCACGCCTGTTCGGGCGAATTCCAGCCCGGCAGTCTGTGAAAGTAACTCGAGTAGCGGCCGATGAAAGTTCCGACACAGAGCCCGACGTTGCCTCGCCGCATTTCCGGAAAGCAAACGGTGTTGTTTCCGCGGTCGACCTCGCCGACGCCGTCCTTGGTGAGGCCCTGAATATGTTCCCACCGCTGAATCTTTTCCTGCGACCACCGCAGATCGCGGTTCCAGGACATCGCGTTCATGGAAAGGTCGAGGTGAATGTCAAAGATGAGGGGCTTGTCGTTCATGGGGAGGGGACCTCGGAGCGGAAGAGATTTGGCAGAAGCCCCTCGCAGGGGTCCGTGAGTTTTAGTCGCAATCGCCGATTGCTCAAGAGTCAGCGGATTCTCAAACTCCGGGCAAACAGCGACGGGGTTTGCCAGCTTCGCCCGGAAAACAAAAAACCCGCGAAGATCGGTGATCTCCGCGGGCTCTGATTCTCAGGCCTGCCTGTTGACTTACCCAGAAGCTTATTTGTCGTTCGCGAATTTCGCCGGCGACGCAACAAAGCTTTTGAGCGATTCCGGCTTCTGGAAGAGGTAGAGTCGATCGCGGTACCACACGGCGTTGTCCAGCGAACCCTCAACCGACTTTTTCTCAGCGGCTGTAAGGACAACGTCTTCCCCACTGCTTGCCGGAGCGTAGAGGTACGGCTTTGCTTCAAACTTTCGCTGAGCCGCCGCCGACGAGAAGTTGTTGGTCACACCTTCGTACTCGGCCGAAAACTGCGGCCGGGCATCGCGGAGTTCCCGCTCGTCACGAAGCTGGACCGGGCAGAATCCCTTCAGCCCCCGCAGTTCAGCTCGTTCCGCAATCTTCTTCAACTTGTCGGCAACTGGATCGTCCGACGACTCGGCCCTGGCCTGCGATTCTTCAATTTCCGGGACGGTCGGCGCCGGCTTGCTTTTCGGACGAACGATCAGCTTCGGAGCTTCCTCAGGTGCCGGTGGAAACGCCGGCAGTTTTGGTGACAGTTCAAGCTTCGGCTGCGCAGCTTTTGGCTGTGCAGCTTCCGGCTGTGCAGCTTCCGGTTTCGACGGGCTCGGCAGGATTGTTTCCGGTTTCGGAAGAGTCAGGCCCGTGAAGGGATTCTCCTCCTCAGGAGCTTCCAGCTTCGGAGCCTTTTCAAGTTCTGGTTTTGGAGTGTCCGCAGCCTGCTCAGAAAGCGCGGGGAACGGATTGGCGAGTGGATCGGTCGAACCGTCCGCACCAAACGGCTTATCCGAAAGCTCGCTCTCGAGAGCCGGAGGACTGCTGGGCTCGGCGAGCGAGGCAGCAGGGACTTCGATTTCCGGTGTGGTGGCCGGCGACTCGGGCAACGAGACCAGCGGCTTGAATTCCGGCAGGCCGGATTCTGGAATTTCCTCGACAGGCTCGAACGGAGCCAATGCGGCCGGCTCGTTCAGGCCAGACTCCACTGGAGGTGGCACAAGCGACTGAAGTTCCCGGGGAGCTTTGTAGTACGGGTTCAGAACACCCTGCTCCAGTTCCCGCTGCTCAGCGATCACTTCTGGCGGAGCCGCAACCGGCTTCGGATCGCTGCTTTTCCGTTTGAACGGGCTGATTTTCTGGATGAGTCTCTTAAACGGATTATTGGAGACCGTCCGAATCGGCTGCGACTCACGCTGAGCTTCCGGTGTCGACGCCTGCAGACGAGGCAGCGGGCGAGGTGCCGACAGCTCGGTCGGGGAAAGCGAGAGGGCCGGGTTCGGCAGTGGTGGAATCGCCTCGGCCGTGTCGCTACTCGGGAGCTGGTTCAGCTCCATCGGCGGCATTTCCCGTCCGTCCTTCTCGTACATCTTCTTCAGATGATCCTGAACTCCCAGATGCGACGCTCCGGGCTGCACGTTCTGAGGTTCGGCCGGTTTGTGGCGACGGAACAGCGACGGGAAGAATCGTTCCGACGGAGTCGCGGTCGAAGCTGACCGTGAGGTCGGCCGCTGAATCACCTTTCGCGATTCCGCAGAGTCCTGCGGAGGGGCGGGATCTGGCAGAGCGATACTCTCCTGGGCACCGACCTGTCGAATGGGTGACTTCCGAATTTCGGAAGCGTCCCTGGCAACAGCGTTCTCCGCTTTGCCGTCCAATTCCGCTGGGGCCGTTTTGGCTCGACTATTTTCGGCAATGTTCTCTGTCGGAAACTGCTGCCCGGCAGCTTCCGGTTTTCGGCCGAATTTCGCGTACTTCGCGTCAAGCTGCTGCTGGACTGCCGACTTTTCGTTTGCCGCAAACTCTGCGGCGGAGGTCCCTGAAACGGCCGTCGCTTCAGTTCGCTGAGCCGAATATTGCTGAGCCTCGACGTCGAGTGACGGCAGAAACACCAACGCGGTTGCTGCGTTGAGCATCCATGCTCGTGCTGAGAATTCAATTCTCACTGCTCTCTCCCTGATTCCTGAGTGGTTCGCCGAAGTGTGTTCGACAAAGAGGCTGGTTTGATCGCAAGAACGGGACGCATCCCGTCCTCAACGGTGCCGAAAGATTCGCAGAAACGGCCTCGGGAAAAACCGGGAGCAGTCCATGCGTTCTCTTTATCGGACTGCTCGGCGTCCGGCTGTGACTTCTGCAGCAGTCCTGACAGAGATTCCGGAATGCACGACTGCACGGGCGACACAACCGTCAAGATTTGCCCTCACTACCTGTTTTCACAGCGGCGTCTGGCGACACGCTCAATCTGCTTCACGTTGCGTCGAAAATCTCGCAGGACGGACGCCCTTGTCCGTCAGCCCAGTCCGAACCAGGGTCCGGGTTGGCCCAGTGTCCGGGTTGGCCCAGTGTCCGGGTTGGCCCAGTGTCCGGGTTGGCAGCATGACGGACGGACGTGGGCG
>JAQBVJ010000125.1 GCA_027623235.1 Planctomycetota bacterium | reverse complement strand
CCGATGAGTCAGCTCAAAGGCAGTCGCACCAGCCCCATCGTCCAAGCAAAACCCTCCTCACGCCGCGCTGAGCCCCAAAAGCCGCGAGGAGACCGACCGTCCGGGAATTGCTGTTGCTGGAACAAGCGTGACCGATGAGCCTCCATCAATTGTGATGGAATAATCTGTCACATTTGCCGCTGTGATTGCACCAATAGTCCCATCAGTTTCGATTGTCCCGCCGTAAGTAAATCCCCCGATGGGAAAGGCAACAAGGTCATACAAAGACAACCGGGTCATACGTTGTGAGCAGCGTGCGGTCTTCCAGCAGCTCACCACGCGCCGCGGCATCGAAGGTCTGAACGACCTGATGCTGGTGGCTGCGTTTGTTCTGGATGCGGCGGCGACGGCGGGTGTTTCGGTCACGAAGGGCAGTCAGCCAACTGGTCATTCTCATCGGGGAATCCTTTTTGATTCGTTTCCTGCTCCCGGTGTTCGATCTGCCGATTCCCGATCCTGTCGGTGGTCGAAAGATCTCCGCCGCGAGCTGACTCAAAACCGAAGTGGAAAAAGTGGAAAAAAGGGTGCCACACACATCCGCATCAGTGACACTCACGCCACGAATTGTCCGCCCATCCCACTCAGACGTTTCCTCGGGTTTGCGCCGCTGTGAACTGTGAGTTCCAAAGTAAACGCCAACCGCTCTTGTCAGGAACGTCCCGTCTGACCGCTTCGTGCGGTCAGGCGTGCTTCGTCCGTCAGGTGAGGCCTCCTGTCCAGACTTGTCAGGAAATCCAATTAGCAAGGGCTGTGCCAGAAGCACCTCCTCTGTCCGAAACACGAGAAAAAACGCTCGGAGGCAACTCGCAGTGAATCATCTGCCAGGAACCGTGGCTAACACCCAGCGGCTGATGAAAACCGTGGCCTAACGCGTTGCGGCTGATGAGACTGACTGCACAAAGTGAGTGCCGTTGGGCTTGCGCCGTGCCGCTAGATGGATCGGACTTTTTCAACGGACTGCCGGCGGGAACCTGGCCTGCCTGGCAGGCTCACCGCTCCTCCCACAACACCTGTCACGAGGATGACTCCGACCGAGATTCCGAGTAGCCAGACTTCGCCTGGCAGCCTTTCGTTTTGCCGCTCGCGCTCGGCGTTCGCCTTGCGGGTTTCCTCGCGAACTGGACGCGGCAACGCCGGTCCCGCGTCGGATGAGGCGACGGGCGGCCCGGCCTCATTCGTCGCCGAGTGATGCAGTCCTCGGACGAGACCCCAGGCCAACAGAACGCAAATCGCGGTGGCCAGCAGTGGTTCTCCACGAAGAGTCACTTCGAGACGGGCCGCATTTTCGGTTGCCAAACCGCTGGCAGCCTTGTCGGGCTCATCGGGTGTGGCGTTGAAATTCCGCCACGCGAACGCGAGTCCGATCGCGGTCAGGACACCCACTCCGATCCAATCCGAGGCGACTCCCAGCAGCGTGGCCGATGCAAGTGCCGCAACGGTGGCCGATATTCGAAACGAGCTGGCCGAGCGGGCAATGACGACTCCGACGGCTCCCCCGATTGCGAGGAAGGCTGCCATCCAGAAACCGGGACTCGCCATCCAGAGTGCGAGCGGTCCGGGCGACTCGTCCGGCGGCCCCTGATTGGTCAGTCGCGAGTTTTCCCACGGCCACCACTCCGCGGGCCAGGTCCCGACGCAAAGCATCAGGACCAGTCCGGAGGCGGCAAGCAAAGCTCCCGTGGCGAAGACGACGGGGACGGACTTCGCCCCGATCTGCACTCGACGTCCGGATTCCGGCTGGCCGACCAGCAGATAGATCCCCGTCACAGAACAGACAATTGCCGCCGCTTCAAGCACGCTCAACGGAATCTCCTGATTCTTCGATTTGGGACGGGCCGGAAGTAATTTCCCGTTTCTCTGGGAGGGCGAGGCCTTGCCACTTTCGGGAAGTTATTTCGAACCCGTGCCTCTGCTTTGGTCCTGTGCTGATTCTGTTCGATCGAGGGATCGATCCGCCAGCCATGAAACATCCGCGCCGCCGGGAGGGTATTGCAGTTGCCTCTCGACGAGGCCTTTCGCATAAGATGACGTGGTTCGCAGATCTCTATCGGAGCTTGCCGCAAATGTCTCAGTCGTCCGATTCTGAACCGAACCGCGGGATGCTGTCCCTGCCGGTTCTGCTGGTCGTCGCGGGGATCACTTCCGCGGCAACCGCTGGAATTTTTCTGGTGGGAAGCACGCCGGAAGAAGCCTCGCACGAATCTGTTGAGGTTCTTGTCGCGACCGAATCGGGAACGAACCCGACGAAGGATTCCTCTTCGAATCCGGCCGCCTCTGGTGAGACCGCAACACAGGCCCGCGCCGCCGACACGCGGAAAGTTGCGGCCGACGACGCGAAAGTCGCCCGGACGATCAAGCTCCTGATCGGTTCGTGGACTCGCGAGGCCTACGGCACGCGAACGCTGATTATCAACGCAGACGGCACGGCGCAGATGGTCATCAAACCCAGCTCGGTCTATGCGTTCGTGTTCGGTCCGATCATTAACGTTGACGTGAAGTGGGAGTTGCAGGATGGCCATGTTGATTACAAAGTGACTGGAGGGACTCCGACCGACAAGGTCGACCTCGCCAAAAAAACATGGGGTGATCACTGGCACGAGAAGATCGAAAAACTCGATGAGAAGACGCTGGTCCTGCTGGGCGAAGAAGGCGACAAATACGAGTGGACGCGGATCGAACAGCCCGATCCGTCAGCCGACGCCACTTGAGACGTCGCCTCACAAGACCGCCACTTTTTCACGAAGACCGCACATGAACGCCGACCAGTTGAAAGCCGCTCAGAAACCGCTCAAAGACGAATACCGCGACGACCCTGCGTCGGCCGTCAAAACGCTTCGAGCCACCGGCCACATTGAGCCGGGAATTATCTGCCGGCTCGAGGCCGAAGGCGGTACGGTCGACGCCGGTCTGCACCCGGCGGCCGGCGGTTCGGGCGAGTGGGCGTGCTCGGGCGACATGCTGCTACAGTCGCTGGTCGCATGCTCGGGCGTGACTCTCTCAGCCGTTTCGACGGCGATGGGGATCGACCTGGAGTCGGCAGAAATCACGGCCGAAGGAGACCTCGACTTCCGCGGCACGCTGGGAGTCTCGAAGGAAGTCCCGATCGGATTCACCGCTATCCGGCTTCGCTTCGACATTAAAAGCAGCGCCTCAGACGAGCAGATCGCGACGCTTCAGAAACTGACGGAGCGATACTGTGTCATCTTTCAGACGCTCCGCGAGCCGATGGAAATCGCCGTTGAGACAACGCGCAGCTGAACCGACCAGCCTGAAGCGCTATCGTTTACGCCGAAGGCGTTTCAGACCACAGCCTGGGGTCAGCCGCGGAGCGGCGCCACCCCAGGTCAAAGTGCAAAACACAATCAATTCACTCTTACGTCTTCCGGCGGGGCTCAAAGACTCGATCCATCCCTTGCGTTTGTTGAAGTTGCGCTTCGCACTGGTTTGCGGGACGGCCTGGCTCAAAGGTCGACTTTGAATCCAGGGATCGCCTGGATGACGTGACGCAGCCGACCGAGGGCTCGGACGTAGCGGGCGCTGGCCGCCTGCTCGGACATGTCGAGCACCTGAGCTGTTTCGTTATTTGTGAGCTCTTCGAAATGCCGCAGCGCGAGCACCTCGCGGTCAATGTCGCTCATCGTCGACAGCGCCTGGTCGAGCTGTTTGGAAAGCTCGGCCCGGATCGCCGCGGCACTCGGCGAGCTCAGATGTCCGAGCAGATGATGCGCGAGCGACAGCGACGTTGAGTCGGAACTCCAGCCGCCGTGAATCGAAAACTCGCGCGCGGCCGATCGTTTCTGAGCTCCCACGTGCCGACGATGTACCTCGACGAGCGTCTGCGTGACGATCATCCGGAACCAGATCAGCGTTGACCGGGACGCGCCCACGATGAACGAGTCGATTCGATCGACGGCCCGCATCCAGGCTTCCTGCAGAATGTCGTCGGCATCAACTCGCCCGTTGAGCCGCTGGTCCATGCGGAAATGAACCATCCGCCAGAGCCGCTGGCGATGAAACGAGAAGAGCAGCGAAAGTGCCTCCACGTCGCCGCGGATCACTCGATTGACAAGCTCAGGCGTTTCTTCCGTTGGGACGTTCACGTGGCGGCGGTGCTTCCGAGGCGGGAGGTGACGGAGCCGGTTCTGGCTTCCGATTCTGTTCCTGGGGCTCCTGCTGGAACGGCGGTCGTAACGGCCGCTCACCGAATCGACGCCGATCCGGGCCGCGTCCATTGCGAACTCCCTTGTACTCGAATTTCCGGGATTTCTCCAGAATCTTGTCCGCTTCCTCGGCTTTCCCTTCGGATCGAAGCAGCCGCGACAGGTCAAGATGCAGAAGATGCATCAACTCCCGGGCCGATTGTCCGGGAGAATTTGGATTGGGAAGTTTGTCCTGAGCGACACGAATGGCCGTTGCGAAGTGATCTTCCGCCCGTTGCATGTCCCGCTGCCTCCAGCAGGCCCGCGCCGATTCGTGCAGGGCCCGGACATAGGAAAGCTGGTAGACCGACAGGGATGGCCACTCCTCGGAGATTTCGGCCAGATGTGTCAGCGATTCTTCAAACAACGCCGAAGCTCCGTCGCGATCGCCAAGCCTGTCACGCGTCCGGCCAAGGCGACGCAATGAGTTCGCCAGGAGAACTTGATACTCCGGCACTTTGGGAAACTGACCGTGAAGAGTCCGCGACAGGTTGATCGATTTATCGAATCGCGCGGCCGCGTCGTCCGGGGACTCATCCCGCTCCAGTTCCCGGCACGACATGGCGAGCGTGTCAGCCAACTCAAAAACATAGGCGGGTTTGTCAGGAAACTGCTCGACCAGTTTTTCCAGGATTGCCACCGATTTGAGCAGCGACTCCACACGCGATTCGTCTTTGAGGAAAAACGACGGAGCACAGATGCCGTTGCGATAATGGTGAGCCAGTTCGAGCCGATAAAGCGGCTCGTCGGGAGCTTCCTCGACGAGGCCGAGCAGCAGCGTCTCGGCGGTCGTTCGAGCCGCGTGCGGATCCCGTGCGAAACTTCCGAGTCGACTCCGCAGATCGGGCGGGATTCTTTCCTCCAGCGACGGTCCACCACGGCCATTGTCGCCCGGTCCTGTCTCTCCGCGTCCCGGGCCTGTCTCTCCGCGTCCTGGGCCGCCGGCGAAATCGCGAGAGGAAAATCCCCCCGGTCTGCCATCCCAGCGCCCCGGGGCACCACCGCGACCACCTCGCCCCGGTCCGTCATCCTGCTGTCTGTCGTCCTGATCATCCCGCCGATTGTCATCCGGTCTGCGGCCCGGCCCGCCAGGAGGACCGCCACCTCGCGTGTCCTGGTCCATTCCCGCCCGCATGCTCATGGAGCCAAGCCAGTTGTAAGTTTGAGCCTGCAGAAATCTTGCGTCTCGCGACTGAGCTGCCTCTGCGGGAAGCTGCTTGATTTCCACCATCGCTGCCAGATGCGACTGCGCGGCATTCCAGAGCTGGCCTCGCCGAGACTCCATGACGCCGACCTCGTTCAGCACCTTCGCAATTTCCAGCGAGTGCCTTGAGTTGCGGGGCTCGGATTTTTTCAGTTCCTCGAGAATCTCCTTCGCGCTCGAATACGCGGCGACAGCCTCGTCGAATCGGCCCAGCCGCTGGCTGATGTCACCCATGCGGCGCTGGACTCGCGCGGTGCTTGCCGCCACCTGAGCCGACTGATCGTTCCGCTGCGAAAACTTCGTGTAGAACTCAAGCAGTTCCTGGAGCAGCTCTGCGTCGGCCTGCGTCACGGCGATGGTCTGGGCCTGCGGCAGTTCCTCGCCGGTGGCTTCATCGCTGCTCAGGTCGAGAGACTGCGGCACGCCTCGCTCAGAAAGCCGATCGACGATGGCCTCGAACGCCTCCATCGCGTCGGTGAGGTTGCCAGCGGCCCGCGCCTGCGCGCTGTCGAGACTTTCGTAAGCTTCGTCAAGATCCTTGTACGCCTGCCGGGTCGTCAGGAATCCCCATGTGGAAACGGCAGTCACCGCGACAAGCAGCAGGAGCGTCAAAGCGGACGTCGTTGCGAGAGCCGGATTCCGCCGACTCCACCGCCAGAGCTGCTCAATCCGGCTGGTCCGACGGGCCCGAATCGCAAACCCGTCAATAAACCGCTGTAAATCGTCTGCAAGCTCGCCGGCCGTCTGGTATCGATCCGCCGGGGCGTGGGCGGTCGCCTTCAGAACGATGGTCTCCAGGTCGGCCGGGATATTCGGGTTGATCAACCGCGGAGCATGCGGAGACTTCTCCGTGATCTGCTGCAGTATCCGTGACCGGATCGACGCATCGTGAGCCGGCCGAAAAGTCAGCAGCTCGTACAGCGTCAGCCCGAGGCTGTAGACATCGCTGCGATTGTCAAACTCGCCGACAACCTGTTCGGGTGACATGTACCGCAGCGTGCCCAGCAGATCGCCGGTCTGAGTCAGCTCGTTTTCTTCTGCAAGTCGCGCGAGCCCGAAGTCGACCAGCCAGACGGTTCCGTCTTCGGCGATCAGCAGATTGGCCGGCTTGATGTCGCGATGGCAGACGCCGGACGAGTGTGCGTACTGAAGTGCTTCCGCGACCTGATTGCCGATTCTGGCGACAGTCTTCCAGTAATCCTTCGTCCGCAGCCGCGCGCTGAGTTTCTCGACGGCACCTTCCAGAGAGTCGTCGCTGGTCGGGCGGGAGGGGCTCCGTGGCAGATCGCTCCCTGGCAGATCGCTCTGTGGCAGATCAAGGGTGAGGTTCCCGCTGAGCCCCGCGCTGTGCCGGGGATCCTCGAGTGGCTGCTCCGACCGCGGGCCAACGGTCCTGCTCGCCTGGCCGGTGGAGTCGCCTGTCTTGTCACGCAGCCCGTCAATCACCTCGTTGAGCGGCTGGCCATCGATAAACTGCATGACGTAATAGTGCAGCCCGCGTTCCTCGCCGACACCGAACACCGGGACGATGCTGGTGTGATGCAGTCTCGCAACTGTCTCCGCCTCGCGTCGAAACCGGCTGACCGCCCGTTCCGATCCCAGGAGCGCGGGAGAGAGAACCTTGAGGGCGACTCGACGGCCCAGCGACTCCTGGACAGCCTCATAGACGACGCCCATGCCGCCGTGCCCGATTTCGCGAACGATGCGAAAATCACCCAGCTGCCGGAGTCCGCTGATCGCAGCCTGCTTCTCCAGCAGGTCCAGGTTCGAGACTTCTTTTTCTTTGAGCTGTTCCATCATCGCGACGGCGGGCAGGAGTTCGCCCAGCTCTTCGGCGTGCTCGGGGTGTCCTTCCACGTACTCCGTGACGGAAGGAAACTCACCGCGCCGGTATCGCTCGGCAAATTCGTCAGCCAGTTGTTCGACCGGATCTCGTTCAGGATCAAGAGTGCTCATCACGCTTCCTCGTTCGACTCGTCGGTCATGCCAGGCATGTCTTCCAGAATGGCTTTCAGTCGTTTCAGCGCTCGGACGTAGCGATTGCTCGCTGCGGTTTTCTGCAGCTCGAGAATCTCCGCAACCTCGTTATTACTGAGCTCCTCGAAGTGCCGCAGGGCGAGCACTTCCCGATCGATTTCGTCCATACTTTCCAGGGCCTCGCGAAGCTTGACGAGCCGTTCTTCGCGGATCGCCGCCTGGCTGGGTGAGGTCAGATTGCCCACCAGTTGAGCCGCCATCGAAATCGACGAGCCTCCGCCTGATCGGGCGAGCGACACTTCCTGTGACACGTTTCGTTTCTGAGCACCGAGGTGCCGCCGGTGAAGGTCGATGATGATCTGCCAGGCAATCTGCCGCAGCCAGATAAAGAACGGCACGGCCGGATTGTCGGTGTAGTCCGTAATCCGCCGGGACGATTCCATCCAGACATCCTGCATGACGTCCGCAATGTCGACTCGACCGTAAAGCCGTCGGTCGAGACGGAACCGGACCATGCGGTGCAGCTTTTCCTCGTAAGTAGAAAAGACCTCCGCCACTTTGTCCTTGTCGCCGGACTTCAGCAGATCGAGTTCATCGGTCATTGGCGAACAGCTCCCGGCGAATCATCGCCCTGAGGGGTTCCGCATTTCCGCAGCAGTTGTCCACACCGACGAGTCGGTTGTCGAGCCTCGCCGGAAATTCTGCGGCGGCCTGGGGCTGTTCGGGCAGGCACACTGACAGGCACACGGTACGGCACCAGTCGCGAGACTGGAGGACCGCGGCCGGGCGATCAGACTTCCTCGACCCAGCCGGGCAGCGGGACCAGCATGAAGTTCTCGTCGATTTCGCCAGAGATGGCGTCCGGGAAAGTATCGCCAGCGTCGGCTGTTCCCGTGCCGCTGCCTCCCACAAGGACGTCCGTCCCGCCATCTCCGTGAACCGCGTCGGCACCGGCTCCGCCGACGACCGTGTCGTCACCGCCGGACCCGAGCAACGTGTCGTTCCCGGAACCGCCGAAGATCGTGTCGTCATCGCTGTTGCCAAGCAGGAAGTCATTTCCGCCGGCGCCGGACAGACCGTCGTTCCCGGCTCCCCCATCCAGGCTATCGTCGCCCGCTCCACCACGGAGCGTGTCCGCGCCGTCTCCGCCCTCGAGGGTGTCGTTGCCGTCATCCCCGCTGATCAGGTCGGCACCGTCGCCGCCAGAGAGCGAGTCGTTCCCCTGGTCTCCGATCAGCGTGTCAAGACCGGCGTCGCCAGTCAGAAGGTCGGCGCCTGTTCCGCCACGCAGGAAGTCGTTGCCAGCTCCACCCGAAATTGTGTCGAAACCGTCGTTTCCGAACAGGCGATCGTTCCCGGCTCCGCCATCGACCACGTCGTTGCCATCTCCGGCAAAGACAACGTCAAGCCCGTCATCGCCGCTGATCGTGTCGAGCCCGATTCCTCCGTTGAGAGTGTCATTCTGCTGATCGCCAGAAAGCTGATCGTTTCCGTCATCGCCCGAAATAAAGTCGTTGCCCGTGCCGCCTCGAACAAAATCGTCACCCGCTCCGCCGGAAATCGTGTCGAAGCCGTCGCCGCCGAAGATCCGATCGTTACCGTCGTCTCCGGAAACGGAATCCCGACCATCTTCGGCGAACACGGTGTCGTTCCCGCTGCCGCCTGAAATCGTGTCGTCGCCGAGATCTCCGAACAATGTGTCGAATCCCGAGCCGCCTGAGATCTGGTCGTTGCCGGCTCCACCTCGAAGAAAGTCGCGACCGTTGCCTCCGGTGATCGTGTCGGCTCCGTTGCCGCCAAAGACGCGATCGTCCTGCGTTCCTCCGTCGATCAGATCATTCCCGTCGGCACCGGTGATCGTGTCAAATCCCTGATCGCCGAACAGAGTGTCATTGCCGGCCTCTCCGAGAACAACATCGGCGCCGCTTCCGCCGCGAACCAGATCGTCGCCGCCAGCCCCGTCAAGTCGATCGCCTCCAGCACCACCGAACAGCTGGTCGTTATCATTTCCTCCATCAATCGTGTCACTACCGTCGTCGCCAAAAACGCGGTCTGCTCCGTCACCACCATTAATGACGTCGTTGTTCGCTCCGCCGAATATTACGTCGGCTCCAATTTCGCCATTAATGAGGTCGTCGTTGTCGCCCCCGAAGAGCGTGTCGTTCCCATTGCCGCCCGACAGCGTATCGTTCCCCTCATTTCCAGAGAGAGTGTCGAATCCCAGGCCGCCGGAAAGGACGTCGTTACCGGTTCCACCAGACAGGTTGTCGCCTGAGTTTCCACCAGTGAGCGTGTCATTACCGGCTGAGCCAAAGATGACATCCGGTTCTGTTCCACCGTCAGCAACATCGTTCCCGCCTCCGCCGGTGATGGTGTCAAATCCCTGATCTCCAAAGAGCGTATCGTTGTCCGCATCGCCCGAGAGCAGATCAGCACCGTCACCCCCGCGAATAAAGTCGAGCCCATCCCCTCCAGAGATCGTGTCGCCGCCGCCCTGTCCAAACAGCTGGTCATCGCCCGCTCCTCCGTTGACCTGATCGGCACCCAGTTCTGCAAAGACACGGTCCGCATCCGCACCGCCGTTAATGGTGTCGTTGCCAGTGCCCCCAAAGATGGTGTCTGTCCCGTCTTCGCCATTCAGCAGATCGTTGTCACCTTCGCCGGAGAGGGTGTCCGCTCCGTCGCCACCCGACAGAGTGTCGTTGCCGTTTCCGCCTCGAAGCAGGTCACCGGCCGTGGAGCCCACGATGGAATCGTTGCCGGATCCCCCATCCACCGTGGTTGCAAACGCTCCAGAATCGAGATTGCCGACGGTAATCGTATCGTTTCCAGCACCGCCAAAGATGGTCAGCGACCCGAGCGGTGTCGCGAAGTCAACGGTCTCACTGGTTCCCGTCGTTGAGATGCGGGACAGCCCATTTGCAGGAATTCCGTCATCACCGACCGTGATGACATCGTCCGCGGCGGAGAACGCGAAGATTCGGTCTGTCACGCTGAGGTTGTCCAGAATCGGCTCGAGTCCGGTGTAGGTCAGCAGGCGCCCATCCAGATTCACCGACCCGTCGTTGGCATTCACGAAGCTGTAAATCGTCTGCTCAATCGTTCCGCCAGTCAGCACCAGCGAGTCTGATCCTGTGTCCGCCGGCGGATTCATTTCCTCCGGGTCCACCGTGTAGCCGCTGAAAAAAATGCCTCCTGAAGGAAACGGATTACCGCCGGAGTAGTCGACAATCAGTGTGTCGTCGTCACGGCTGCCGTCGATCGTCAGGGTTGTCACAGACTGAAACTCAGCCTGAGCCGTCGGCTGCCCATTCACCGAGATTTCAAGGACGGTTCCTCTTCGAACAACGCGGAATTCGTCGGCAGCCCCGTCATTCGCTTCGGTTAATCCGGGATGGTCTGCGGCCGACACGGTCAAAGGAGCCGCCGCCGCGACGACATCGACGGCGACAATCTGATAGTCGATCGCGTCGGAAAACTCAGCAGCAGCGACTGTGAATTCTGTTGTTCCCGTGAATCCACTGGCCGGCGATACCACGACGGCTCCTGACAGGAAACCAATGTCGTAAGCCACTTCGGCAGGGTCTGCAGTCAGTGGAACAAAAAGCCCCCGGTCGGAAAGTTCCACCTCATCGAGAAACGCGGAATTCACTTCCTCTGCGTCGATCGCCGTCAACTGAAAGGTTGTCGGCGTATTCACCAGAGTCCGAATGCTGGGAATGTCGGCAAGGAACGGATCGTTGTTGTGGTCGTCCGGAGTAAAGGTCACGTTGAACGACCGCTGAGCCGTCTCGTTTCCGTCCGACACCGTCACCGTGACGATGGCCGGCTCCGACGAACTTGTCCCTTCAGGTGCGCTGATTCTCAGCACACCGTTCTGTTCATCGAAGAAAACTTCCACGGAAGTCATCACGACATCGACCGTCGGCGTACTGCTGGACACCGCCGTGTCGCTGATGGCCGCTCGAACAGACTCGCCGGTTGTCTGAGCGCCAAAGACCGAGTGGTTGGAATCCAGATTCCGGAGATTCGTTTCCGAACTAGTTCCAGGAATGAATTCCGTGATGAAGAACTGAGAATCGTTCGTATCGTCGATCGACTTCGCGAATGACAGCATTCCCGTTTGATTGTGCTGCAGGTCGACGTCAAACTGATCGTCGAAGTTGCCGAGCGTGGACCCTCCGGTTCCAGGCGGATTCCCATTCGGATCGCCTCCCTGAATCACGAAGTTGTTGACCACTCGATGGAATGTCGAGCCGTCGTAAAACCCGGATTCTGCCAGCGTGATCACCCGATTTGTGGCGCGCGACGCCTCGTCTTCAAACAGCTCAAAAGTCATCTCACCAGAAATCGTCGGGCTCCCCGCGTCGCCCTGCAGGACCGTAATACGCAGGCTGCGGTTTCCCTCAGGGACTTCTGTCGTCAGTGCGGCATTGTTCGATGTGACGCTGAATGTGAGTGCGTCACCATCCGCGTCCGCTCCGTTGAGCGGAATGTGGATGGGTGAGCCCGACAGAAATGCCACGTCGGAAATCGGTGCCAGGGTCGGCGCGGCAAGGACGATTCGCGACTCCAGGAGTTCGGCACTGTTAGCAGTTCCGCCTGTTCCGCTGCGAGATCTTCGGCTTCCGCCCAGTCTACGTTTTTTTTTCAGGCCGCTGAGCCAGCTTAATTTCTTCATTTGTGCTCGTCGTTTTCCAAAGTCGCCAGAGGTTTGAGAGAAAAGCCGGGTTGTGACCCCGATCTTCCAGTCAGCTTGCGGCTGTCCGCAACGAATTGCGTACCACTTTCGCTAGGAATTCGGGGAATTGAATCAATTCCTGCTGCCGGACAGCCCACGAGAATAGATCCAGATTCTCCGGAGCTGTCTCCACGATTGAGCTGGTTTGGTGCGAGCGGGCGACGTGGCCAGTCAATTGCTGCGTCCAGAGTGTAAACGCAGGCTTACAACTCGCCCAAGAGCGATCAGTCGTTCGACGATCCGCAGGCCACCGCAGTTCCCGAAGGATTTTTCCAGCCCGCTTATGCAGCTCGCTGGATTCCTGCGTCGCCAGCAACTTTGAATTGCAGCCGCCGCCAGGAACTCTGAGGCAGGTCGGTCCCGAGCTTGAGAGCACCTTCCGCTTCGCACAGCTCGAAGTTTTCCGGCACGATCAGCTCGGCCTCGGGGATCAATTCGGAAATCACTTCCGGCAGTTCTCGAAGGAGGGAGCCACCTCCGGAGAGGATGACCGACTCCGGCCGCGTGACTCCCCGTGCGAGTTCGGCCAAAGCCGACTTGATCGAGCTCACGAGGCCTCGACAGGCTTCGGCCAGACAGTCTGAGGCACAGACTTCTCCGCCGGTCTGGGTGGCAATTGGTATTCGGCGAATATCGCCTCGCGCGGAGCCAGCTTCTTCACGGACTCGGCGAGCCTCATTAATCGTCATCGTCAGTCCGTGCCGTGCTTTAATGAGCTCGACGAAGGTCTTGTCAACCTTCCCCAATCCGATCGGCAGAGTGATCTGATCCAGCCTGCCAGGAATGTTATTATCAACAAAAGCCATATCCACCGTGCCCGCACCGACGTTAATAATAAGAGTCCGCTCCAGCCGGCCGAGCGCGTACGAAACAGCAACGGGCGACGACACCAGCAGGCACGCATCGAGCAGGCCGTCGACGGCGTCGAGCAGAAATCGTCGATTGAAGTCAGACGCCCGGGCGGGAACGGACACGACTCCGTAGACTGGCCCGTTCGGGTGCGGATTGACCCGTGAGATTGCGTGCCGAACAAGCGATCTGGCTGCGGTGCGGCAGTTGAAAAGCTCTTCATCGGAGCAGTCCGGATTGGTGAAGAGAAATCGGCCTTCGAAAAATGGCTCGACCCGGTGCTGCAACTCAGGCCAGTCTGCTCCGACGACCGCATCCTGTTCAGAGAGGCTGGATCCGGATACCGATCCGACGCAACTTCGAAACGTCGTGTGCCGTCCGGTTGATGCGACAGCAGTCGTCTGAAACGCACCCATGTCGAGGCCGATGACTGTTGCCGACTTGGATTTCATGCTGACCTCGTGTGTGATTCTGACCGACGTGTTGATAATAAACATCGCTGCGGTTCAAGCCGCTTCGCCGCCATGTGTATTATTAAACGACGACTGGGTAGCCACATTTTCCTCGAAGACCGCCTGCATGATCTTCTTTCGGCGGTGCTGCAATTCTTCATCCACTTCTGCGGACGCTGCCTCACCCAGCACAACGGCTGTTCCGATGACGCGAAACGGCACGGCCGGGGTGACGGGTGGAACAGATTTGTCGGCGACATCCCGTTCGGCATTCGAGTCTGCGGCCACAACATTCTCAGCTTCAACATCCGTGTCGTGCTCCGACGCTCCATGGAAAATCTGGAGCTGTGGAAGAGTTGCCGGCTTCGGGCTTTGAGCTTCAAACGACGCCTCCACTGGCACTGCGAGCTGCGGTTCGGAAGGAGAATCGACCCACGACGCGCCGGGCTGCCAGGCAACTTCTGGAACGGACGCCGAGCGAACCTGACCTGCATTGACCGGCACCGCAGCCTTGACGGAAGTGTTTTTGTGAGAACCATTTGCGACAGTCGCGGTGGTTGTCCGGACGAATCGCCGCGTAAGAAAACCGCCGATCAGAACAAGCAGCACTCCCGCCGCCGCCCCGGCCAGCGTTGCCAGCAGGAGCCTTGAATTTCCAGCCTCTGCGTCGATGGTGGTGGTCTGCGCGGCTTCGGACGAGTCGTCGATCGAGCGTGGCTGAGTGACCGAAGCTTCGCTCGGTGATGCCGCTGAAGCTTCCGGGAGCAGGTCGGTCATCGGGACGGGCTCAGCGTCAGTCCGAAATTCCTGCGGCTCGTCGCTCGCGCGAATGTCAATCCCGGTCGCCGGAAGAACCTCGGGTGAGAGATGCACTGGAATCGGTCCGACCTGGCGATCTGAGATTTTCGCCGCGTCGGAGGTGGCTGTCCCGCCACCGTGTTCTGGCAATTTATCCGTATCGGTAAAAATCGGAATTGGCTGCTGAGCTCCCGTTTGCTGGACGGGGTGAGCCTTCTTCGAAGTCGGAGCCGGAGCAATCGGTGTCCAGTCTCCGGATTTCCGCTCTGGCGCGCCAACGGGGACCCAACTCCGACTGGCCGCAGGAAGTTCGGGAAATCGATTGAACGCCGTTAAAGACTCCCCGGACGGGGCCTCTTTCGGGGTATCGGGTTTCGCTGGTTGAGCCACAGTAACTGATGGCTGTGGCTGTGGCTCGGGGCGCGGTCGTTCTGTCTGGACGGGCGGTGCTGAGCGATCCCGACCGGCCAGAACAGCAACAACCTCTGCCGGAGATGCTTCGCCGCGAGGCCACGCGGACTCACCACCGAGAGCTTTGAGCATCCGGCTGGCTCGCACGGCAAGCAGCATCGCGTCCTGAGGTCTGCCGGCCGCGTCCATCTTTGCGGACTCGCCGAGCATCTCTCGAATCCGATTCAGAAATCGAGCCCTGGCAGCATCCACCGATGAGACTTCCTGGAGCGCGTCCTCTGCGCGAGGGGAATCGTCGAACTCTGACCCGACGATCAGAATCGAGAGCAGCACCGCAAAGAGGCCAGGAGATCGGAATTTCATGACAGAATCCTGCTGAAGTCAGCTTGGAAGAATACCTGTCATTCGCATCGGTCCTGCAGGCGCGCGAACTTAAGCAGACTTTGCCGGTTACGCGGAGATTGCGGAATCTCTGGCTGGCCAGGAGGTGTCCAGCGCGGTCCCAGGGGCTGTCTATTCCTGAGATTTCAGTCTGTTCCGCGAGTTCCGCGGGTCTCATTTCCAGCGGAATCCCAGAACAACCCTCGCCACGTCGCGTCTCAAGACGTAATTGCCATTGGAATTCGTTCTGGGTTAGACTTCGTTTTCCCGCTTCCGCCACCCCGCAAATCCTGCCGCCGGCAGGCTGGCCCGCATGAACGATCGCAACGCCGCCTGGTCGATTCCCTTCGGCACGTGGTCCGGAATTCCCGTCCGGGTGAGCCTCGTTTTTCTGCTGATTGTGCCCGCATTCTGCCTGCATCTTGGTGGAGTTCGCACCGGTCTCACATTCAGCCTGATTCTGTTTCTGTCCGTGGTGCTGCACGAATTTATGCACATCATCGCGGCAAGAATGACCGGTGGGGACGGCTTCGAAGTTCAAATCACGCCGTTCGGTGGGCTGGCGATGTGCCACCCGGCTCCGACCCTTTCGTCTCAACTGTGGACGCCTGCCGGAGGCCCGTTGTCGAACCTGGCGGTCTGCCTGGTCGCGGCCGTGCCGCTTTATCAAATGGGGTCACTCAGTGCCGGGCTCAACCCGTTTGCGTTTCCCGACGTCACTCTGGCAGGAGCGACTCTGCTGCCTGGCCTGGCGATGCTCGTGTTCAAGGCCAACTGGCTGCTGGTGATCATCAATCTGATTCCCGTTCACCCGCTGGACGGTGGCCGGCTGCTGCTGACGTTTCTGTCTCACCGCATGGAGCTGGTTCGTGGGCGGGACATTTACACAAAGACCGGCTCCATCGTGGGAGCCCTCATTATCCTCGGCGGACTGTTGCTCAAGAACCATTTCACGATGCTGATCGGAACGATGGTTCTCGTCCTGAATGTCCACGAAATGTTTCAGATGCGAAGTCCGGATGGCGGCGGCGAGGAATCATTCATGGGCTACGACTTCTCTCAGGGCTACACGAGCCTGGAGCGAGGCTACGATGGCGAGCCGATCGAGGAAGAGCCGGATCCCGGGCTCATCGACCGCTGGAAGATTCAGCGCGAGGAGAAACGCCGCCAGCGCGAAGAAATGGAAGAACGCGAAATGGTCGCGGAACTCGACCGCCTGCTGGAGAAACTCCACCAGCATGGTGAAGCCGCTTTAACAGCGCACGAAAAACGTCAGCTCAAAGAAATCAGCGAGAAGATGAGACGCGACCGCGACGTCTGATCGGACTGGCAGGCCGCAGTCTGTCTACAGATTTGCCGGTCTACAGATTTGCCGCGACCCGCGTGTCAATCTGTCGGACAACCTGCTGTGGTGCGGCCTCCTGCTGTGGTGCGGCCTCCTGCTGTGGTGCGGCCTCCTGCTGCGGTGCGGCCTCGTCCACTTCGAAGGTCATGATCGGCTGCGGCGTGAAGCCGATGATCAGAAATGCGAGCGTCGCCCAGCCCAGCACCGTTCGAGTTGCACCCAGCGGCACCGTGTCGTCGCGGGTCGGTGGATGTTTCGGGCCCATTTTCAGCAGCAGCAGCAGGAAGATTCCGTAGGCCATGTCATGGCTGTAAATCATCCAGCCAGCAGCCGATGCAATGACCGCATACGCCGCAAAGTGAGCCTTGCGGCCGATCAGTGTGTAGAGAATGTGCCCGCCGTCGAGCTGCCCGACAGGGAGAAGATTCAGAGCGGTTATGAAGATCCCAACCCAGCCGGCGAACAGCAGCGGATTCAGCATGACCTGCTCGTCAGCGGCGAGTGGTCCGAAATGGAATTCGTACATCCATTGCAGAATCATCGGGTCACCGAAGACCAGTCCGACATCTTCAGGATTGACGAATACGGTCTTTGCCGCGTCGATGCCGAATTCGGCAAGTCCGGCGACTCCGAACCAGGCACACGGCAAAGCCAGGACGAGTCCCGCCAGAGGTCCGCTGATCGCAATATCAAACATGGCTTTCCGGTCGGCGTAACCGGGGCTCTGAAAGATCACAGCCCCCATTGTGCCGATCGGTGAAAACGGCATCGGCAGGAAAAACGGTGGAGAGGCAGGCACCCTGTACCGCAGCGCCTGAAAGTAGTGTCCAAGTTCGTGAGCCACCAGAATCGCCATGACGGCGACCGCGTACTGCAGCCCTCCTGCCATCCATGTTGAGAGACACGTCGCGACAAACAGCACGCCTGCAATTCGAAACCAGCGTTTCTGGCGGGCGAGTATTTCCTGCTGCATCCGCGCAACGCGGGCGGCGGTCGTTTCGGCCGGTGAGGAATCGTGATCCGCTGGATCGGACTGAGGCTGCACGGGCGTCTCCGGCGGCTCGGCGATGGCCTGAGCCGTTGTGTTTTGGGAATCAAACTCGCTCATGAATAACCTCTGGCCGTTCGCATTGCAGCCTCACACCGCTCGCAAATTCGCCGTCTCACCGATTCAGGCGGGCCGGACAGCTCGCCTTGTCCACTTTCCTCGGGCAAACGTAGAATCCGGACGCCGGGACGCAACTTGAACTGTTGCCGACGCTTCCATTCATCGGCCGGTCAGACCGGCTGCGGAGGCTGTTCCGGTTTTCCTTTCCGTGGATCGTGACGGCCAGTCATTGGAAGACTGCCTCGGGCGAGCCATTTGCCCCAGCTCCTGAAGTGACACCCTCCTGAATGAAGCGCGTCGCCGTTCTCGGATCGACCGGCTCAATCGGCACAAGCAGCCTTGAGGTGCTGTCCGCCTTGAGCGATCGCCTGACGCTTGTCGGCGCGACAGCTCACTCGCGCTGGGAGCTGCTGGCCGAGCAGACTCAGCAGTTCGCCCCGCGAGTTGTCGTCGTGAGCGACGCCTCACTTTCCGGTGAGGTCGACCGCACGAAATTCCACCCGGATACACAATTACGATTCGGTCGCGAGGCAGTTGCCGAACTCGCCTCCTCAGACGATGTCGACATCGTCGTCACCGCGATCGTCGGAGCAGCCGGGCTGGAGGGAACGTGGGCCGCGGTCGAAGCCGGCAAGACGATTGCCCTCGCCAATAAAGAAACGCTGATCGTTGCCGGGCCGCTGATCTGCGAACTGGCGAAGAAAACGGGATCGCAGTTGCTGCCCGTCGACAGTGAGCATTCGGCAATTTTCCAGGCTCTCAAATCCGGCAAAGCCGCTGAGGTCAAGCGGATCATCCTGACGGCCAGCGGAGGGCCGTTTCGAGGCTGGACGCGGCAGCAGTTGGAGTCGGCCTCGCCTGAAGACGCGCTCCGCCACCCGACCTGGGACATGGGCCCGAAAATCACGATCGACTCGGCGACACTGATGAACAAGGCCCTCGAAGTGATCGAGGCAAAATGGCTGTTTGATGTCGACGTCAGTCAGATTGAGGTCGTCGTCCATCCGCAATCGCTCGTACACTCCCTCGTCGAGTTCACCGACGGTTCCTGCATCGCGCAGCTTTCTCCCCCGGACATGAAGCTGCCGATCCAATATGCACTGACGTGGCCGGATCGGTTTGAAGGTTCGTCCCCGAAAATGGACTGGACGGCGACCTGGTCACTGGACTTTGCGCCGCCGGACCGCGACCTTTTCCCGGCACTGGACCTTGGTTTTGAGGTCGCCCGTCGCGGCGGAAGCTGCGGTGCTGTTCTAAACGCTGCCAATGAGGTCGCTGTTTCGCGATTCCTCAAAGGGGATTTGAAATTCAACGAGATCCCGCAGGCCTGCCGCGAGATTCTCGATGCACACAACTTTGATCCCGATCCCACTCTGACCGACCTCACCCGTCTGGATCAGTGGGCTCGCCAGGAGACTTTACGGTGGACATCCTCGCCTTCGATCTGAAGGAAATACTCAATACGGTCCTGCACATTCTGTATGTCGCCCTGGGCCTGGGACTCGTCATCTTTTTCCACGAACTCGGACACTTTGCCGTCGCGAAGTGGTGCGGTGTTCTCGTTGAACGCTTCAGCCTTGGCTTTGGCCCGATCCTGTGGAGCTTCAAAAAGGGCGACACCGAATACGCTCTCTCGGCCGTCCCGTTCGGTGGCTACGTCAAGATGCTCGGCCAGGACGACATGGACCCGAGTCAGATGACGAGCGAGGAAATTGCCGAAGACCCTCGCAGCTACACATCTAAAACAGTCGCTCAGCGAATGGCGATCATTTCGGCCGGCGTGATCATGAACATTGTCACGGGGCTCCTGTTCTTCGCCCTGGCATTCCGGTCTGGCGTCGAGACCTCACCCGCAGTCGTGGGTTCGGTCATCACGGGCAAACCTGGCTGGGAGCATGGTCTCCGGCCTGGCGACACGATCACTGACATTAACGGCCGAACAATCAACTCGTTTGCAGACATCATGCGAGGTACGACGCTGTCCCGCGGCGACTTGAAAATCCTCGGCCATCACCGTGATGGGACAACGTTTGAGATCAACCTTGCCCCCGACCGCAGTGGCGAGCGACGTATGATTGGCATCGCTCCATCCAGTTCTGTCATCGTTGGCGAGGGCGGAAACAAACTCAAAACCACGACCAAACCAGGCACGGCCGCAAGTGCAGCAACACCGGGATTCGAAGCCGACGACACAGTCCGGAAAATTGGAGGCGACAGCATCGAGGCGCACTCAGATTTGCGGGAAATCCTCGCGCGCCGTCGATCTGAAAAACTCGAATATCTGGTTGAGCGTAAATCCGGCACGACAGCCACAATTTCGGTTGAGCCGCAGAAGTTTCTCGACCTCGGAATTCGAGCGGACTTCGACAAGATCTCATCCGTCCTGAAGGACTCGCCCGCAGCCAAAGCGGGATTCCTGATCGGTGACCGAATCACCTCAATCAACGGCAGCGATGTCGGCAGCAGGCTCGACCCGTTCCATCTGCCTGACTTTCTGGAAAGTCTCGCAGGAACAGAAGTGACGTTTGTCGTGAAGCGAATCGTCGTCGGTTCCCCGGAACCGCAGCAGAAAGAGCTGAAGGTCACGCCGTCCGATGCGCCCGCCTGGCTGGAAACGCCAATTTCGCCCAATACGCCGCTGTCGATTCCCTCCCTGGGGATAGCGTACCACCTCGCTTCGAGTGTCCTTTCGGTCAGCGAAGGCAGTCCGGCCAACAGAGCGGGCGTCAAAAAAGATGACAAACTCAAGTCGATGAAAATTCAACTGAAGGATGTACTGCTTCAGGAAGTCGTGGGGGTTTCGGAGCTCACGATTCCGTTCGACAAAGACGGTGAGAAAAACATGGCCTACGCCCTGTGGCAGGTTCAGCAGCTTCCCGGCGCGGAAGTTCAACTGATCGTGGCAGGGCGCGAAGACAAGCCCCACTCGATGACGGCTATTCCAACCTCTGAGAATCACTACCTGCCGAAACGGGGAATTCTGTTCCTGCCGGAGAGCATCACGCTGAAGGGGGACACCTGGGGCGACGCGTTTTCGATGGCGACTCACCACACCGTCAGTAACGCCCTCGACATCTATCTGACGCTGCGGAGCCTCTTCACGGGAGACCTGTCCATCTTCAATCTGCGAGGTCCAGTCGGCATCGCCCAGGTCGCGTTCCAGGTCTCCAAACAGGGTCCGTCCAAGCTGCTGCTGTTTCTTGGGTTTCTCAGCATCAACCTTGCCGTGCTGAACTTCCTGCCGATTCCGGTTCTCGATGGAGGCCACATGGTCTTCCTGATCTGGGAAGGCGTGACGCGGAAACCACCCAGCGAAGCGGTCCACAAATTCGCTCAGGCCTGTGGCCTGCTGATCGTGGTCGGGCTGATGATTACCGTGATCATCCTGGACATTTTCGTCCACGGAGCTCAGTAGCCCGGATCAAAGGCCCGTAGCCTGTCGTTTATACATAAGTCACTTAATCGCCTGGCCCGAAGGTCATCCATGCGGTGGCAAGGTCGG